>JAYTLP010000460.1:0-2831 GCA_043729375.1 Myxococcales bacterium | reverse complement strand
CGCTCATGCGTCCCCCCTCATGCCGCCTGGTCCTTGGTGTCGAGGCGCACCTTGCCAAGAAGCGCGGCTCCGAGCGCGGCGACCAGGTCGGGCGTCTCGCCCACGTTCACCGGAACGCCGAGCGCCTCTTCGAGCGCCTTGATCTGCCCCTTCTGCAGCGCCATCCCGCCGACGAAGGTCACCTCCGGTTCGAGGCCCACGCGCTTGAGCAGCTGGAACGCGCGCTGCGCGAGCGCGTCGTGGATGCCACGCACGATGTGCGGCACGCTCGTCCCGCTCGTGACGAGGTTGATGATCTCGGACTCGGCGAAGACCGCGCAGACCGACGAGATGCTCTGCGAGCCGTCGCTGTTCAGCGAGAGGTCGCCGAGCTCGTCGAGCCTCACCTCGAGGTACTTCGCGGCACGCTCCGCGAAGCCGCCCGCGCCGGCGGCGCACTTGTCGTTCGATTTGAACTCCGAGACCCGGCCACCGGGAAGCACGCGCATCGCCCGGGTGGTCTGCGCGCCGATGTCGATGACCGAGCGCGTGCCCGGGAAGAGGTGGACCGCGCCCTTCGCCACGCAGGTGATGTCCGTGATCTGAAGGTCGCGCCGCGGCACGTTGTAGCGGCCGAGGCCGGTCGTCGCGATGTACGCGACGTCGCGCTCGTCGCGCCCGGCCACCCTGAGCGCGCCGTCGAGGACCTCCTGCGCCAGGCCGGCGAAATCGGGCCGCATCCGCGCGAGCCCGGTCCCCACGACCCGCTCGTCGGCGTCGATGAGCACGCACTTCGCGCTGCGGCCGCCGATGTCGATCCCGGCCACGAGCGTCATGCCAGCACCTCTCGCGTCTCGACCGCGGGACCGGCGATGATGCGCTCCATCGCGAAGATCGCCGCGCCGAGCGCGCCGGTGTAGTGCGAATCCGGACTGACGTTGACCGGCATGCCGAGCTTCTGCTCCAGCCACTTCACCATGCCCACGTTCCGGGAGACCCCGCCGGTCATGGTGATCTCCGACTCCGCGCCGACGCGCCGCACGAGCGCGACGGTGCGCGCGGCGATGGCGCCGTGCACGCCGTCGAGGATGTCGTCGACCTTCTTGCCCTGCGCGAGGTAGGTGAGGATGTCCGATTCGACGAAGATCGTGCACACGGTCGAGAGCCGGACGGGCTGCTTCGCGGTGAGCGAGCGCTCCCCCATCTCCGAGACGTCGAGGCCGACCGCCTCCGCGGAGTTCGTGAGGAAGCGGCCGCTCCCGGCCGCGCACTTGTCGTTCATCGCGAAGTCGAGCACCTCGCCACGGTCGCTCACCTTGATCGCCTTGGTGTCCTGGCCGCCGATGTCGATGACCGTGCGCGTCGCGGGGATGATCGCCCAGGCGCCCTTCGCGTGGCAGGAGATCTCGGTGACCTGGTCGTCCCCGAACTCCACTTTGAACCGGCCGTAGCCGGTGCCGATGACCTTGCCCACCTGCTCTCGCCTGAGGCCGGCCTCATCGAGCGCGCTCTGGAACGCTCGCTCCGCTGCGCGGACGAGATAGGCGCCGGTATCCGTGAGCGCGCGCGCGACGATCTGCCCGCGCTCGTCGACGATGATCGCCTTCGTCTGCGTGGAACCGACATCGACGCCCGCGGCGTACGTCATGACCCCACCGCCTGCAGGACCTTCCCCGCAGTAACCCGCCGCTGCTCGAGCGCCTCGAAGAACGCGTCGATCCGGTTGCGCAGCTGCGCCTCGGAGAAGTAGCGGGGATCCTCGATGTCCGATTCGATGAGCAGCGTCGGCACGTCGAGGTCGCGGACGAAGTGCTCGCGCATGTCGCCCTGGCCGGCGGAGAAGAGCCGGCACGATTTCACCGAGTGGATGACGATCGCATCCGCGTCCCATTCCTTCACGTAACGTTCGATCTGCTCGTAGCGCTGGAGGAAGTTGCGGTTGCAGACGTTCGCCGAGAGCATGTGGCGCGCGATCGACTCGAGCGGGTGCGCCGGGTCGTGGCGGAAGCCGAACTCCCAGAGGCCGCCGACGGTCGAGTACGTCGAGGCCACGGCGACCGCGCCCCAGCGGCTGAACATGTCGCGGAACACGCGGAGCTTCGGCCACGGCGGCGGTCCCTCCATGACGATGCGGAACCGCTCCTCGGGCAGCGGGCCCTTGCCCTTCTTCACCTGCTCGGTCATCTCGCGGTGCGCGACCTCGAAGAAGCGCAGGCCGTCCTCGGTGCCGCGCAGGCAGTACAGCGGCGCCATCATCGTCACCGAGTCGAAGAACGCGTCGTACGGGGCCGGCCGTTGTTTCGTCAGGTCCTTGATCTCGGCCCAGAGCTGACCCGTCCGCGCGGACCGCTCGACGATCTTCGTGAGCTTCGCCCAGTCCAGGCTCTTCCCGCTCACCTGTTCGAGCAGGACGATGAGCTCCTCGAGCTGCTTCACCACGTAGGTCAGATCCGCTTCGCTCGGCTCGTTGTCGGCGGAGCGGATGAAGGGGATGTCGATGTTCATCGCGGGCGCGTCGACCATCTCGGCAAGGTGCTCGAACCAGTTGAGGTACACGTTGCACCCGACGTAGTTGCAGACGAGGACGTCGGGCTTGGGGATCGTCGCGAACGGCGTGACGTATCCGCTGTGAAAGAGGCCGATGTCCGCCTTCACGTACGCGCAGTTATCGCCGGCGTAGCCAAGCTCCTCCGCCTTCTGGATCAGCGGCAGCGAGCCGTGCCGCACGGCCACCTGTAGGACGTTCACCTCGGGAAAGATCGGCAGGATGTCGAACGCCCGCAGCAGCTCGACCGGATTCCCGGCGATGAGCAGGTGTGCGCATTTGCCGCCCCTACCCTCCGCGATCGCGG
>JAYTLP010000459.1:0-5998 GCA_043729375.1 Myxococcales bacterium | reverse complement strand
GGCGAGACCGTCGAGTTCGACGTGGTCCAGGGGCCGAAGGGCCTGCAGGCCGCGAACGTCCGCAAGGCGTAACCAGCCAGGGCTCCACCAGCGTTGTAGCGAGGGCCAGGTGGCGACACCTGGTCTTTTTTTATGTTCTTGGTCGTCACCGCGCGCGGCCGGCGCGCTGCGCTAGCAAGGAGAGGGTTGCAAAGCGCCCACGGGCTCGCCGATAACGTTTGCCTTGCGTCGCCGCGCCCGCCACCACGTCAACCCGCTCGGCGGAAAGTTCCTCGACACGCAGGCCGTGCGTGTCGCGTCGAGGCAGCGGCCGGTCGAGGTCGAGCTCGGGTGCGCAGATGCGCGCTTCCTGTTCGAGCGGGCGCCGCTACATCCCGACTGCGACTTCGTCGGCGTCGAGATCCGCCAGCCGCTCGTCGAGACGGTCAACGAGATCGCCGCCGAGCGGGGGCTAGCCAACCTGCGTGCGGTCTTCGCCAACATCACGACCGAGCTCGACATCCTGTTCGCCGACGCCAGCCTCGAGCGCGTGTTCGTGAACTTTCCGGATCCGTGGTTCAAGCAGCGGCACGCGAAGCGACGCCTCATGACCGCCGAGCTGGCCAGGACGATCGCGGACAAGCTCGTGCCGGGGGGCGAGCTCCTCTTCCAGAGCGACATCTGGACGCTCGGCATCGAGGCCATGGCTGTGCTCGAAGGCGAGCCCTCCCTCCTGAACACGCAGGGAACGTGGTCGTTCCTGCGGGATAACCCCTACGACGCGAAGAGCCTGCGCGAGGTGCGTGTGGAGGAGGACGGGGTCCGGGTATGGCGCCTCCTCTATGTGCGCGCGGGCACAGTGTGAGCGCTCGACCTCTCACGGACACTGGTTGACGGATACGCCTGCGCCGGGTTATCGGAGCGCAAGTCAAGTCGTCGTAAGGGGTGGGATAAAAATGAATCGATCGGGGCTGGGTTTCGGAGCGTTGGCGTTTGGTTTGCTGCTGTCCGCGACCCTCGTCGCATGCGGTGGTGGCACCGGCGGCACGGGGGGGAAGACGGACGGCGGAGGAAACGGACTCGGCGACGGCTTCATCGCGTCGGGTTGCGATACCGTCAAGGACTGCGTTCCCAACAAGTGTCAGACCGCCAAGTGCAACGCGGCCACGAAGATGTGCCAGTACACCGACCGTACGTGCGCCTCCGACACGACGTGCCCGGCCGAGACGGCGTGCTCGACGAGCGTTTGCAATGTGGACGACGGCACGTGGCAGCCGACGCCGACCAACGACGGCATGGCCTGCACCACTTCGACGAAGGCTCCGGGCATGTGTAGCTCCGGCTCGTGCGCTGCGATCCCCACCTGCTATGGCTCGAACAGCTTCGCGTCGATCGCTTGCGATTCGGGGAGCTCCTCGCTCACCAGGGACTCGAACGATCCGAGTCTCTCGAGCGCTGCCGCCACGGTGAGCAGCTACGCGTGCGCGCCCAACGAGCTCGGTCCCGAGGTCGGTTACAGGATCTCGACCGACTCGTCGCTGACGACCGATTTCGATGTCACCGTCTCGCTCAAGCTCACGGACGCAAACGGTGTCGTGCTCGCCGACCAGACGGGCGTCGACCTCGACCTCATCATTCTCGCCGATGTCTGCGCCGGCACGTCGGCGTGCGCGAACCCGGCTGCGGGCGCCGCGTTCCAGGGCATCACGACGGGCACGTCCGCCGAGCGCGTCACCTTCCGCGCCGACCACTCGAAAAAGTACTATGCCGTCGTCGACGGCAAGAACCTGAACCAGATCGGCAACTACGTGCTCGAGGTCGAGTCGTGCGGTCAGTGCGCGGCCAAGAGCACGTCGCAGCTCGTCTCCTGCAACATGAGCGTGGCCGTGCAAGCGTCGACGTCGACCGGCACCAACCTGCTCAACAACTACACGTGCGTGGGCGCAACGAACCCGGTCGTCCTCGCCGGTAACGAGATCCCGTTCCTCTTCAAGGACGAGTCGGGCGTCGCGCGCACCGTGAACGCCTCGATCAGCGGCGCCACGAGCCCGGCAACCTTGCTCGCGATCTCGGAGAGCTACTATGGCGCCTGCAACCCGCAGGACTGCCTCGGTGCGCAGGCGTCGTCGGGCGGCTCGGCCAGCGTCTCGTTCGCCACGTCCTCGTCGGGCTCCTTCAAGCGGTACTGGCTCCTCGTCGACACGCCCAGCACCGCCGACTCGACGTTCGGCCTCTCGCTCGACTGCCCGGCTTACTGCAGTTCCTCCGACTATGCGACTTGCATCGGGACCAGCCCCAACAGTGGCTACCCGACGGGCTCCGGATCCACGACGGTCAGCGGTGGCGGGTACTCGTCGTCGACGCAGTACGGCCCGGCGAATGCGCCATGCGGCGGCCTCACTGGACTCACCGGACCCGAGCAAGCCATCAAGTTCACGCCGTCGATAACCAGCTCGAAGACGTATCAGGTGATGGTGACCGCTTCGACGACGGGTGTGAACCAGTCGTTCGTGGTCGTCGACGCCGGCTCCACCACGACGACTTGCAGCCCCGCCGACGTGTGCGCGCAGAACCTCACGCCCGTCGCCGGCACGGGTCTGTCGGGCACGCTCACCACGGTGGGCTCGACGGCTGCGGCCGCGGCGACCTTCCTCGCCGAGCCCGGCCACGTCTACTACGTCATCGTCGACAGCAAGGACGCCGTCGGCGGTGACTTCTCCATCGTCATGTCCGGCAAGACGTCGGGCGCCGGCTGCGGCATGTAACGCCGACGCGAACGCCGCACCGAAGAAGGGTCCGCCTCGCGACGTGCGAAGCGGGCCCTTCTTCGTTCGGGTCACTTGAGATGCATCACTTGCGATGCAGGACGGGACGCTCCTTCAGCGTCGTGGGCCCGGCCAGCGTGAGGTACGGCCGCAGGCGCGCGACCGTCTTCTTGCCGATGCCCTTGACCCGCGTGAGGTCCTCCACCTTGTGCAGCGGGTGACCCTTGCGATAGTCGACGATGGTCTGCGCCTTCTTCTCGCCGATGCCGGGGAGGCGCTCGAGCTCCTCGTTGGACGCCGTGGACAGGTTGACCACGCCGCCCGGCGCCCCGTCGGCACGCGCGACGAACGGCAGCAGGAGCACGAGGAGGAGCGCGAAGAACGAGGCGCGCTTCACGCGACACCTCCGGCCATCGCGACGGCCCCCTGGGTGCGCGCTTCGCGTCGGAGACGCGAGCGCTCGAGCTCCTCCTCGTCGACGTCGCGGATGTGGATCGTGCCGTTGGTCGGCATCGCGTCGAGCCGGACGTTGATGGACTGGTCCGAGTTGACGAACGCCGAGCCGATGCGGACCCAGAACTTCTTCTCCGCGCCTGGGCGCTGCACGATGGTGTAGACGGCCTTCCAGCCGCGGGTGTCTGAAGCAATATCTTTCATGGGACGCTCCTTGTTTCGTTGTGTCTCGCAGGCGGTGGCACCGCCGACCCGGCCAGGTGAAGCGGAGGCTCAGCAGATCGTGTGCCCGCTGCCGTCGCAGTGATGTCGACAACTTCGGTGAGCGAACAGCTGGCAGCGTCCGGCAGGCGGCCGCGCCGATCCGGTGACCGGACGACGCGCGAGCCCCGAAGTCGGCTATCGTCGAGTGGTGGAGCGTCGAACCCTCGAGCTCTCGCTCGGCCTCGTGAGCTCGGTCGCGCTTCACGCGCTCGTGCTCCTCGGCACGATCGTCGTGCCGTTCGTGCGGCTGACCGGCTCGGTGCCCATCGAGATCGTGCCGTTCGAGCCGCAGAAGGCCGCCCCGCCCGTGGCCGCGGCCGGCGGTACCCCCGCACCCGCGCCACCGATGGAAACGCGCATCCCGCGCCCCGGTCCTGCCCGAACCCAGCCTCGGGCGGCCGCGCCCACCCAGGACCTCCGCAAGGTCGGACCGCCCGGGGCGAACATCACGGTGATCCTGCGACTTGCTGCGCTGCGGACGTCACCGCACCGCGCAGGCACCGAGCAGCTTCTGTCGCTCTTGCCCGACTACCACACGCTCCTCGACGGCACCGGGCTCAGCCTCTTCGACGATCTGTCCGCACTGCTCATTGCGACGCCGGACCCGCGCGACGTCGCCGCCACGTTTCTCGCCGCGCGGCACCGCCGCGACCCGCGCTTCGACAGGCTCGCGCAGCACCCGCCCGGCGGTCACGATCCGCGGCAGTTCAGGGCGCTCGCCGACGACCTCATGGTGCTGGGGCAGCCGCCGCTGCTGGACGCGCTCGGTGGCGATGACGCGTCCGCGCGCCCCTGGCTCGACGCACTGCGCACCTTCGACACGAGCAGCGCGGCCGCGCTGCAGCTCACCATTGCCGACCTCCCGTTGCTCGTACGCGTCGCGGCCGTTCCGCTGCCGCGCTCGCTTTCGCTGTCGGTGTCCGCCGACCCCGCGCCGCGCGTGCGCCTCGTGTGCTCCTTCGACGACGAGGACCAGGCCACCTCTTTCCTGGCTCTGTGGCCGACGCTGCAAAAGCAGGTGGGGCTGGTCGCGCCGCTCTTCTCGGGCGCACTCGACGAGCTCGTCGCAAGCCGGAATGGCCGCACGCTCGAGATCGTCGGGCGGTTGCCCGAGCGGCAGGTGGTGACTGCGCTGTCGCTGGCCAAGCTACTCCAGCCCCCGCCTACCCCGGTGAGGCCCCCTGCCGACGTCGCCCAATGACTCGTGCTACACAGCCAACCATCGACGCATAACGAGGGTCAAAAGCGCGGCACGTGCGTATCGGCGCAATCACAGGATCGATCATATTGCACACGGCACTGGTCGCTGCGGCGTTCACCCTGCCGTCGCCGCAGAGCCGTGTGAAGCACGATCCCGTGACCGTCGACCTGTTCTCTCGGCCAACCCCGCCGAAGGAGACGACACCCAGGCCGCCCGACAGACCCGTGCTCGCCAGGCCCGAAGCGCAGAAGCTCGAGGCGCCGAAAGTCGCGTCGCTGCAGCGGCCGCAGATCGTCACGCCCGTACCCACCGCGCCTGCGCAAGCGCCCGTCGAGACCACGCCGCCCACGGGTGAAAAAAAGAAGCTCGACCTCACGCTTCACGCGTTGCCAGGCGGTGGAAGCGACAACGCGGTCGTGTTGCCGAATGGCGTCGGCTCGCTCGGCGGCACGATGGGCCCCGGGCTCCCGGGGGGCAAAAAGCCGTGGCATGTCGACGCGGGCAACCCGCTGCTCGGAAAGCTCGACGACGAGAAGGAAGACCGCTTCCCGCTGAGGGCGGTCGGCAACGGCGAGTACCAGTACAAGGGGAAGGCGTTCTCGGCGCTCATTGCCCGGGACGGGCGCGTGCGCTTCGACGACAAGTCGATTCGTGATTTCAAGGGACTGTCGGGGGGGTTCGACATCACCGACATGATGATGCGCGGCAAGGGGAACGACCCCTACCGGGCCGAGAAGGACGCATTTCTCAAGACCACCGACGCGATGCGCGAGAAGATGCGCCGGGTGTCCGCGAAGGAGCACATGGAGGCGTCGCTTCTGGCGCTGCCGCGGACGATCAACGAAACGTGGCACACGCCCGGGCTCTCCGCCGAGCGTCGCCGCGCGCTGCTTCACGAGCTGTGGATCGACGCCGCCAGCTCCGTCGGCGAAATGGGCGACGACGCGAAGACGGCGTGCGAGACCATCGAGCAGTACATCCGTCGCTGGCTTCCTCAGGGGTCGCCCAACGCCTACTCCGAAGAAGAGCTCGAGACGCTCAACCGCGGCAAGAAATGGAAGTTCCAGCCCTACCGCGACTGAACACCCACTTCCACGACGGGGACAGGCTCTACCCCTCCAAGTGCCCTACACGCAGAGAGAAGTGGCGATGAACAGCCAGCAGACTTGAGCGCGAAGGATCGCGTAAGTTCGCTGGTCGTTCGTGGCCAAATCGTTCGTAGCACTGAGAACTTGCAGATGTAGAAGTTGTCCCCGTTGGGGAACTAGCCGATTTTGCTTATTACTAGTTTCAGGTAGCGGCCTTCGGGGAAGGCTGGGGGGGTGGGGTGGTCGAG
>JAYTLP010000458.1:0-3112 GCA_043729375.1 Myxococcales bacterium | reverse complement strand
GCAAGGAGCACCTCGAACAGGCGTGGTCGGATCGCAGCCCCGGGGCCGAGGTGGAGCGCATTTCGCTGCCACACCTCGAGGACCGCGAGCAACCCGTCGAGCTGACGGCGACCTTGCGTCTGCCGCGGCTGGCCCGCGTCGAACGGGGCACGCTCTCGTTTCCCTCGCTCCTGCGCGAGCCGAGCCTCGTGTCCACGCTGGCCCCGCTCTCGAGCCGGGTGAACGACGTGCTGCTGTCGCACGCCTTCGTGCAGCACGAGCACGTGACCCTGCACGCACCCGGTGCCGTGCATGCGCCGCCCGAGGCGCTCGTCGAGAGCCGGTTCGGCAGGTTCACGCTGCACGTGACGTCGACGGCCGGCCGCGTCGAGCTCGACGCCACCACCGAGCTCCGGGTCCGGCGCGTCCGGCCCGCGGACTATGCCGACTTCCGCGCGTTCCTCACCGCGATCGACAGAGTCGTCGCGAGCGAGCTGCACGTCGAGACCCTCGAGTGAGGTGCGTCGCGCTGCTGTGCCTCGCGCTGGCCGCCTGCGCGCACGCGCCGCGTGTGACTGTGGGGGGCGATGCGCCGCTGTGGGAAGCCGTGCTCACCGAGCTCCATGGTGGGCCGCGTGCCGCGCTCGCCGGCTGGGCTGCGGTGCTCGCGCACACGACAGACGACGCCGTGGCTCGCGTCGCGCTTTCCCGGCTCGACGCGATCGTCACCGCGGGCGTCGACGACCGGGCCGCGCTCCGTGGCCTCGTTGTTCCACCGAAAAGGCGCGCGCAGCTTGCCCGGCTCCGCGCGCACGTTGCCCGCCTCGACGGGGACGCGTCGGCAGTACTCGCCTACGACGCGGAGGCAGGTTGTGCCGTGACGTGGCGGGCTGGCGCGCCGCTCGGAGCGCTGCCGCGACTGGCGCTCGCCCGGCCCGTCCCCGAGCATTCACGCGACATCGACGGAAGACGCGTGCAGCAGAGGGGCTGTCGCGTGCTCGTGCTGACTCCCGACGGACGCCCGGGTGCGGTGCCCGTCGAGACGGTGCTCTCGGTCGAGCGAAAGTCGACCTGGCGCCTCACGGTCGACACCGACCAGCCGTATCGCGTGTGGGTGGACGGGCAGGGCACGCCGGTGCCCGACGGTAGCGCGCCGCTCGTCCGGACCCGCGTCGTGCGCATCGCCCTCTCGCGAGGACTTCACCGGCTCGCCGTCGCGATCGCAGCGCCGCTCGGCCGCGTGGAGCTCGGCCTCTCGCTCGATCGTGCGGAGAGCCACGAGGTGCCGGGCACGCTGGCGTTCGAGGTCACGGCTGCCGGGCGTCGGGATCTGCAGGGCACCTGGGTAGAGGCCGCCGACAGCCTCGCGCGAGGCGATGTGGTGGCGAGTCGCGCGGCGGCGGAGCGGCTGGTCGAGCTGGGGCCGCGGTCTGCTGCGGCGCTGGCGCTCGCGGCAGACGTGGCGGCGCACGACCCGACGGTGCCGGTCCGCGTGGCGAATGACCGGGCGCGACGGTTGCGCGAGCAGGCGCTGGCGCTCGACCCGGGTGCAGCCGGCGTGCGTGAGGCCCTCGGACGGCTGGCGCTCGACCGGGATCGCGTGAAGGATGCGCTCGAGCTGGCGCAGGGCGCCGGCGTCGGCGACGCACGCATCGCGGCTCTCGCGGCGGAGGCGCTGAACGCACGCGATCGCGGCGCCGAGGTCCGCGCCGTCCTCCTTGCCGCACGTGACGAGGGAGAGTGCGCGCTGGCGCAGGCGTGGCTCTCCGACGACCTCGCTCGCCACCAGCCGATCGATCTCGGGCGGGCTGCGCGCGTCGCGCGATGCGGCGGCTCGGCCCCGGCCGATGCGCTGCGCAGGACGGGTCGTGTCGACGACGCCATCGCTGCGTATCGCGCTACCATCGTGCTCGATCCTCTGAGCGAGTCGCCGCGCGCGTCGCTCGCCGATTCACTCGTGGAGCGGGGCCGCCTCGAGGAGGCCGTCGAGGTCCTCCGTGAGCTCGTGGACGCGGCGCCCCGCTCGACCACCTACCGCCTACGGCTCGTAGATACGCTCGTCGCTGCGCACCGCGGCGCCGAGGCCGATCGCGCGCTGCAAGAGGGTCTCGCGCTCGACCCGGAGAGCGCGGAGCTGGAGCTCGCCTGCCGCGAGCGCAGCGGGGATCACGGGCTCCCGTACGACGCCGATCGCATCGATGGCCGGCGCGTCATCGCCGAGTTCGAGGCCGCACACGCGACGTACGACGGGCCCGCCGTGTTCGTCCTCGATCGGGCGGTACGTCGCGTGTTCGCCACGGGTGGGCAGCGCACCATCACGCACAACATCGTCAAGGTCCTGACGAAGGAGGGCATCGATCGATGGGGCGAGTGGACCCTCCCTCCCGGTGCTGAGCTCCTGTCGCTGGCAGCATGGAAGGCCGACGGCTCGCGTCTCGAGCCCGAGCTGATGGCCGAGAAGGAGAGCATCTCGCTGCCTGGCCTGGCCGTCGGCGACTACGTCGAGCTCGAGTACGTCGAACGCGCCGGCCCGTCCGCGGCGTTCCGGGGCGGATTCCTCGGCGAGCGCTTCTTCTTCGCCTCCTTCGACGCACCGCTCGATCGCAGCGAGTACGTCGTCGTCACGCCGCACGACCTCCCGCTGACGCTCGACGCGCGCAACGGTCCACCGGTGGCAACGCTGGTCGTCCGCGACGAGCCGGGTGGGCGCGTCGACATCCGCACGTTCGCGGGTCGTCACTTTCCACAGCAGGTTGCCGAGCCGTCGAGCGCGCCGAGCGCCGAGTATTTTTCGTCGGTGCGCGTCAGCTCGGGAGTGACCACGACGGCGTGGCGCGACTACCTGCGCGACGCTTCGTGGAGCACCCGGCGCCGCGACCCGGCGATCGACACGCTCGCGCGAACACTCGTCGAAGGCGCCCCCAGCGCGCTCGCTTCACTCGAGCGCGTCGACCGGTGGGTGCGGCGCAACGTGAAGCAGGCCGGCGGGCTCGACGATACGCCAAGCGCCGTCCTCGCGCGCCGCGAGGGGAACCGCGCCACTCTCGTCTGCGCGCTCGCGACAGCCGCCGGGATTCCGGCACGGCTCGTCGTCGCACGATCGCTGCGCGCGGCCAGCGTCGACCTCGACCTC
>JAYTLP010000457.1:0-19339 GCA_043729375.1 Myxococcales bacterium | reverse complement strand
TTGGTGTTCGCGGACCTGTGCTGGCTCGAGACGTTGCCCGCGCGCGAGCGTGCCGCGGGGCTCGGCGAGGTGCTCAAGCACGCGCTGCTGGGCGGCGAGGACGCACTGCGTGCGGTCGAGCGCAACGCGGAAGCGCTCGCGTGCGGGCCGCTTCATGCACTGTTCGACGTTGTCGTGCAGGCCGTGACGTACAAGGCGAACGTGGTGGCCGCGGATCCGCGCGAGCGCGGCACGCAGCGCATCATGCTCAACCTCGGTCACACGGTGGGGCATGCGCTGGAGCGCGCCTCGCACGAGCACGCCGACCCGCTGCGGCACGGAGAGGCCGTCGCCCTCGGGTTGCTCGCAGAAGCGCAGCTCGGTCGTGCGCTCGGTCACTGGCCGCAAGGACCCGAACGGCTCTCGGCGCTGCTGCCGCGCCTGGGCATCCCACATGCGCTCACCTCGACGCTGGCAGGTCTTTCGGATGAAGTGATGGAGACGGCGCTATCGGCCGACAAGAAGAGGGCGGGGGGCGCGCTGCGCTTCGTGCTCCTCGCTGCGCCCGGTCGTCCGGTCATCGTTGCTCTCGACGGTGTCGCGGCAGTCGAAATGTTGCGGGCGCAAAACGCAGCGGATACGGTCATGCACGGTGGAGGAAGCAGATGAGCTTTCGTAGTGGTTGTGCGTTCGCGCTGATCGCGTTCGGTAGTGCAGTGTCGCTGGGTGGATGCGTCGCGAACGATGTCTCCATCACCATCGACCGGTTCGTCGCGGCCACGGGCGTGGCGGGGAGCTGCAGCGTGGATCCGGCCAGCACGGTGAGTCAGTCGAGCGGCGTGTTCGACGCAGAGATCTCGGCGGCGACGGGGATGTACTCGTACTACCTGGGCTTCGCCATGACGAACCACCTGCCCCTGCGCAACGACATCGTGGTCGACGTGCAGGCGTACACTGTGGATGGCTACGACCTGCAGCTCGAGGTTCACGGCCCTGCGGTGAGCGTGATCCCGAACGGTCAGCGATTCAGCATTCCCGGCAGCAGCGCCCGGCTCGAGCCCGGAGCGTCGGTGGGTCCTGTGATCCAGGTCTTCAGCAGCGATGTGGTCGGCAAGCTCATCGCGCTCGGACCGAACCTGAACGTATCCGGCGGCAGCCACGTCACGGCCAAGGTGCGCGCGCGCGTCAAGCGTGCCGAGGAGCAGCACGTCACGGCATACGCGACGTTTCCGATCGATGTGTGCTGGGGCTGCCTGTCGAACGTCCAGCCGACCACGACGAACTGCGATCTGGTGCCCACGGCTCTCCGCGCCAAGGGCAACCCGTGCAACCCCGCGCAGGACGTGCCCATCACGTGCTGCACACCGAACGGCACCACGGACGTGGCCTGCGGCAGCTCCATCCCGCCCGCACCCGCCAACTAGGGCGCGGCTGCGCTTGACGCGGCCCCGCCTCCACGACTAACAATCGGAATCCTATGTTCCAAGCCCACCTCAAGCGACTCGTCGAAGGCACGGAGGGTGGCGTCGCTGGGCTGCTCATGGGCTTCGACGGCATCGCAGTCGACTCCTACTCCGCTCCCGATGCGTCCGGTCCTGCCGCCGACGTCAACACGCTCGGGATGGAGTTTTCCTTCATCCTCGGCCAGGTGAAGAAGGCCGCCGAGATTCTCGAGATCGGCGGCGTCCAGGAGGTCACGGTGCGCACCGAGCGCCTGACGCTGCTGTTCCGCGTCGTCAGTGCCGAGTACTTCGTGGCCCTCGCGCTCCGCGCGGAGGGCAACTTCGGCAAGGGTCGCTATCTGCTTCGCGTCGTGACGCCGAAGCTTCAGGCAGAGGTCGCGTAGGCGGGCGCAGGCCTCCTTTCGCGCTCGGATGCACAAGAGCACCTCCATCTGGGTGCTACACGGCCCGAACCTGAATCTTCTCGGTACGCGTGAGCCCGCAATCTACGGGCACACGACGCTCGCGGAGATCGATCGCGCGCTCGTCGAAGCCGGCGCCGCACGAGGCGTGGCGGTGACGTGCCGGCAGAGCAACCGCGAGGGCGAGCTCATCGACTGGATTCACGAGGCGGCGCGCAGCGGCGCCGGTGGGTTGCTCGTCAACGCGGCCGGGTACACGCACACCTCGGTGGCGCTCGGTGACGCGCTGCGCGCCGTCGCGCTCCCCGCCGTCGAGGTTCACCTCTCCAACACGCAGGCACGTGAGCCGTTCCGCCACGTCTCGCACCTCGCAGCCGCCTGCGTCGGCCTCGTGGCCGGCTTCGGCGCCCGATCGTACGACCACGCACTGTCCGCGCTCATCGACTTCATCGCTGCGCGCGCATCCGCTTAGAGGAACCCCAATGGCCGACAAGAAAGCGCGTCGCTCCAGCGCTCCCACGAAGACCGCCTCCACCGCTCCCGCTCGCCACGACGCCGTCTCGCTCGTCGACGAGCTCGCCATCCTGCTCCACCGCCACGAGCTGTCGGAAGTCGAGGTCGAGAAGGATGGGCTCTATGTGCGCCTCGCGGCAGGGGGCGTCGTGCAGACGTCGACACCCGGCGCACCGAGGGCCGCGTCCTCTGCCGCCCCGCAGAAGCTCGAGACCAACACCGAGACCACCGACGGCAACGTGTCGTACATAACCTCCCCGTTCGTCGGCACCTTCTACCGCGCGCCGAACCCCGAAGCGGCGCCCTTCGTCGACGAGGGCACCAAGATCAAGAAGGGCCAGGTGCTCTGCATCGTCGAGGCGATGAAGCTCATGAACGAGATCGAGGCCGAGGTCGACGGAGTGATCACCCAGATTCTCGTCGAGAGCGGACAGCCAGTGGAGTACGGGGAGCCGCTCTTCAAGATCCGGCAGGGGTAGTACCTTGGTCGCGCTCTTCAAGAAGATCCTCATTGCCAACCGCGGCGAGATCGCGCTGCGCGTCATCCGCGCGTGTCGCGAGCTCGGCATCGCCACGGTCGCGGTGCACTCCACGGCCGACTCGAACGCGCTGCACGTGAAGTTTGCCGACGAGAGCATCTGCATCGGTCCACCACCCGCACCGCAGTCCTACCTCAACATCCCCGCGCTGCTGTCCGCCGCGGAGGTGACGGGTGCCGACGCAGTGCATCCGGGCTACGGCTTTCTCTCGGAGAACGCCGGCTTTGCCGAGATGTGCCGGCGGTGCAACCTCGCATTCATCGGCCCGACGCCCGAGATGATGCGGCTCATGGGCGGCAAGATCTCCGCGCGCAAGGCGATGGTCGAGGCTGGCATTCCCATCCTGCCTGGCACCGGCCTCCTCGAGACCGTCGAGGCTGCGGAGGAGGCGGTCGATCGCATCGGGCTGCCCATCATCATCAAGGCTTCGGCCGGCGGTGGTGGACGCGGTATGAAGATCGTGAAAGATCGCGACAGCGTCGGCGCGCAGCTGGAGCTTGCGCGGTCGGAGGCGCTCGCGGGCTTCGGCTCGTCGGACGTGTACCTCGAGCGCTACGTCGAGGCCCCCCGGCACATCGAGGTGCAGATCGTCGCCGACACGCACGGCAACGTCGTTGCGCTCGGCGAGCGCGAGTGCTCCATCCAGCGCCGCTACCAGAAGCTCGTCGAGGAGGCGCCGTCCATCGCGCTCACCGAGCAACAGCGCGGCGACCTGCTCGCGATGTGCGAGAAGGCCTGCAAGGCGATCGGCTACTCCAACGTCGGCACGCTCGAGTTCTTGTACGACGAGAAGGGCCGCTTCTACTTCATGGAGATGAACACGCGCATCCAGGTCGAGCACACGGTCACCGAGATGGTGACGGGCCTCGATCTCGTGCGCGAGCAGATCCGGCTGGCAGCCGGGCAGACGCTATCGGCGCCGTTCCAGGGCCGCAAGCCGCGCGGCCATTCCATCGAGGTCCGAATCAACGCGGAGGACCCGGTGACGTTCGCGCCCTCGCCCGGCCGGATCACCGCGCTCAACCTTCCGGGTGGCCTCGGTGTCCGCGTCGACACGCACATCTACGAGAACTACGTCGTGCCGCCCAACTACGACTCGCTACTGGCGAAGCTAATCGTGCACGCGGAGGACCGTGACGCGGCCATTCGCCGCCTGCGTCGCGCGCTGGATGAGTTCGTCGTCGAGGGCATAAAGACCAACTTGCCGTTCCACCGGAAGCTCTGCAAGCACCCCGATTTCGTCTCGGGCAAGCTCGACACGCACTTCCTCGAGCGCGTCGGCCGCTTCGAAGGGCTCTAGATTCTCGTACGCGGGTGTAGGTGATCACCGCACCGATCGCATCGTTCCCTGCAATTCTCTACGTGTTTCGTCGGTGGGTTCCTTGACCCTCCCGGATGCGGCCCCTAAGATTATAAACTCCGCTGTCCGACGAGGAACAAGTAAAGCGAGTGGCGACAGCCAAAGAAAAGCTCATCGCCAGCGCGCAGAAGCTGGTCGAGAAGGGCTCCTTCGAAAAGGCGATCAAGGAGTACCTGCGCGTCGTCCAGGAGGACAGCGCGGACGTTCGTATTTGGCTGAAGATCGGCGATCTGTACGCAAAAATCGGCAAGAAAGCCGAAGCCACCGACACCTATCAGCGAGTCGCTCAGTTCTACTCGGACCAGGGCTTTTATCTGAAGTCCGTCGCTGTCTACAAGCAGATCCTCAAGCTCGAGCCGCGTCTCGTCGATGTGAACCAGCGGCTCGCGGAGCTCTACAAGCAGCTCGGGCTCATCTCCGACGCCATCAGCCAGTACGAGCAGGTCGCCTCGTTCTTCCACAAGGACGGCAAGGTCAAAGAGGCGCTCGCGGCGATGAAGCAGATCGTCGAGCTCGACCCGGAGACCATCGCTGCGCGCATCAAGCTCGCAGAGATGTATTCGCGCGAGCAGCAGCCGCACGAGGCCATCGTCGAGTTCACTCACGCCGCCAACCAGCTCCACGAGCAGGGCCGACTCGACGAGTACATGAAGGTGGCGGAGCGCCTGCTCTTTCACTCGCCGGACAACAAGAACGTCACGCGCGAGCTCGCGCGTCTCTACATCGAGAAGAACGATCCGCGTCGAGCGCTGCCCAAGCTGCAGGTGCTCTTCAAGGCAGATCCACGCGATCTCGATGTGCTGCGCCTCCTCGCCCGCGCGTTCGAGGGCCTCGAGCAGCGCCCGAAGGCCGTCTCCGTCTACAAGGAGCTCGCGCGCATCCTCGGTGAGACCGGCGACGTACGCGCGGCGACCGACGTATTCCGTCAAATCCTCTCGATCCAGCCCGAAGACCCCGAGGCGCTGGCGGCAATCAAGGGCGGCCCGTCGGCCCCGAAGATGCCGACGTCCACACCGCCGCTGCCGGGGCAGCGAAAGCCTGCGACGCCCGGCGCGCCGCTCATCAACACCGGGCCGGTGCGCTCGCACGCCACGGGCGCAGAGCGCGCGCTCGACTCGGGAGGGCACCGCACGCTCAACTCGGGAGTCAATCCGCGGCCCACCGGCCACGCGAACGTGCCCGAGCAAGATGCGTCGCCCGACGTCCTCTCCGAGGAGATCGCGAAGCTCCTCAGCGAGACCGACGTGTACATCAAGTACAACCTGCACGCGAAGGCCATCGAGCACCTGCAGCGTGTGTTCGAGCGTCAGCCGCGTCACGTCGCTGCACGTGAGAAGCTGAAGGCGCTGTACATCACCACCGGTCGCAAGGACGACGCGATCAACGAGCTGTGGGCGCTCTCCGACCACGCGGAGCAGGGGCGCGCGCGTCGCTACGTGCGCGAGATCTTCGAGCTCGATCCCAGCAACGCGCGCGCGGCGAAGTCGCTGGGCGAAGTCGTGCGCTCGGCCAACCCCGTCGCGACCCTGGCGCCGGAGGCCGAGGATGACTTCGGCGTCTCGATGCCGTCGGACTTCGGCCTGCCCACTGCCACGTCGCGCCGGAAGGCACCCGCGAGCGAGTCGCCCTTCGGAGCCGATGACGACAGCGTCGCGCTGGACGACGACGCGCTGGCGATGTCGGACCTCGAACTCGAGGAAGAAGAACTCGAGGCGGACGACGATCTCATCCCGGTCATCCTCGATACGGGTTCGGGCGTCGTCGTCGATGTAACCGACGAAGACGAAGATCGCTTCTCGCTCGACGATGCAGAGGCCGCTGCGCTGCCCGTCGCCTCGGGCTACGAGGTTGCCGCACCCGATGCCGAGACGAGCTACGGCAACGGGCCGCGCGGATTCGCCACGGCGCCTGCCGTCGACGACGGTGAGCTCAGCTTCGCGGACCTCGATGGACCCGACGACCGCACCGGCGTCATGTCGGCCGACGAGTTCTCCTCCTTCGACGATCCGTCGCCGCAGCGCACCGCCTTCCCTCCCGCGAGCACGCTCGTGTCGGACCACGCCGCCGAGCTGAGTGATGCCGGGGTCGAGCTCGCGGCGCCCGAGCCAGAGCCGCTGCCCGAGTCGCGACCGGACGTGCGACGCACGTTGCCGGCCGAGCCGCTACGAGCCGAGTCGACCCTCGAGGACGATCTCGACGAGAGCGACTTCTTCATCCAGCAGAGCCTGTTCGACGAGGCGCGCACGATGCTGACCTCGCTGCTCGAGCGCTACCCCGACCATCCGCTCGTGGTGACCAAGGTGCGCGAGCTCGAGGCGCTCGAGGCGAGCGTGCCCGCCCTCGAGGATGCGAGCCAGGTGCAGCACGCTGTCGGCACGAACACGGCCGAGGTCGCCATCCCGACCGACGACTCGATGCTGACGATGCGGCCGATGCACCCGGCCAGTGTGCTGTCGGCGCAGCTCCCCTCGGGAGACGACCGCGCGTCCGAGGCGATGGCCGGGGTCGCGACCTCCAACGGGCAGCCCGTCGAGGTCACGCGCCGCGGCGTCATCGAACGTGGCGTCTCCGCCGAGGACTTCGAGACGCACTACGATCTGGGCATCGCCTACAAGGAGATGGGGCTCATCGACGATGCGATCGTAGAGTTCCGCATCGTGATGCGCGACACCAGGCGCGAGGTGCAGTGCCAGCTGATGATCGGCCTGTGCTACCTCGAAAAAGACATGTTCACCGAGGCCATCAACCAGTTCAAAAAGGGCCTCTACGTCGAGGACATCACCGACCCCGAAGCGCTGTCGCTCTACTACGAGCTCGGTCAGGCCTACGAGAAAATCGGTGATCCGCGCGAGGCGCTCTATTACTACGACAAGGTGCAAAAGCGCGAGCCGCAGTTTCGCGATCTCGCGCGCCGGCTCCGCGCGCTCCGCGGTGAGGAGTCGGTCGTTGCCCCTGCACCGACGAGTCGCGGCGGCGGCGGCGGCGACGACGTCGACGACGCGTTCGACTCCCTGCTCGAGGAGAACTGATCAGCGGCTGTAAGTGCCGCCCTGCGTTGCGCAGTGGTGCTCTGCGCGCGTCGACTCCCGAAACGCTGCGGCCCACGCCGAGCCGTAGCGGAGGCGAGTCTGCACCGCGCCCCTGTCGACGGAGCAGGTGCCGCCCGCAGCGGTGGCGTCTGCCGGACAGGCGACGTCACGCCACGTGCCGCCGAGCGTCTGACACGTACGCTTGCCGTCGTGTGGACCGTTCCACTCGGCACACCGCGCGGAGGTGCCGAGGCCTGTGGCGCAGCTACCGGTCATCGGTCGCAGCGACGAGGGATGCACCCTGAAGGTGCCAAGCACGAACACGGCGACGGCGAGCACGCAGGCGGCGCCGCCCCATAGCATCCACGCGCGGGTGCTCACGGCTGCATGCCGGTCTGGGCCTGGCCTACGTCACGCCCGGAGGGCGAGGCCGTGCCCCGGGAAGGAGCCTGGCCCGCGAGGTCGGTCTCGGCGCGACGCTTCTCGGCCTCCTCGAGGCGCTGACCTTCGAGCTCACGATCCGGCGGGCCAATGGGCCGGTCCTGACGGAACTCCCGCTTCGAGTGCGAGTTGCGAACCACGACGTACGGCGACTTCAGCAGATCGAGCGGACGCAGCCCCGTCCAGCCCGGCGGCAGCGCGGGTGAGACCCACTCGAAGACGTGACGCGCGTCGAGCGGCGCCACGTTCACGCAGCCGTGGCTCTTGCTCACGCCGAAGCGGTCGTGCCAGTACGCACCATGGATGGCGTTGTGCCACTGGAAGAACGTCGACCACGGCACCTTGTTCACGAAGTAGCCCTTGTCTTCGTAGGGCTGGTTCTTCATCGTGATGGCAGAGACCTTCGCCCATACGGGATAGGTGCCCATCGGTGTCGGGATGGTGCGGCCCGAGCTCACCAGCGTGGCGTAGACGGGTCGGTCCTTCTCGTAGAGCACGAGCACCTGCTCGCCGAGATCCACGTCGATCCACCGATCGATGTCTGCCGGCACGCTGGTGGGATGCGCGAGCAGCCGCACCTCGTTGACGGCATCCGCGCTCACCCACGCGGGAGGCGCGGGAACGGTCGGCGTGGCAGGCGAGATCGAAGGCTGCTTCGGCCCCAGCGAAAGCGAGCTCGGATCGCCCGGCGGTGGCGCCACCACCTGGACCTTCAACCAGCGCTTCTTGCCGACCGTCTGCTCCTCCACGATCGACACGCGCGTGCGGCGGTCGAGCTGCGATGTCGGCGGTGCCTTGCTGTCCAGCGGCGGCACCGCGCCGTCGAACGCGGGCGCGTGCTCGGGCGTGACCCATCCGAAGGGCGGCACCGTCTTGTCGTCGAGCGCGAGGCCGTGCCACGCCGAGCCGGGCCCCATCTGCGCGGAGCCCTTCTGCGGCAGGATCTTGTTCTCCACGGTGAGCCAGTACTTCTCGCCGTCGAAGCTGATGGGCCGCACGATGGCGACGGTGTCACCGTGCTCGAGCTGTCGCTCCGGCTCGTCGCCGTTCTTGAGCGCGTCGAACGTGGTCCACATCGGGACCTTGTCGCCTTCGGGCACGAGCACGATGACGTAGTGGAACGGCATGCGCTCCCCTTCGGGCACCGCGAGCACGTTCTTGGTCGTCGGCTGCTGGGTGGTGGGCCGCGCGTCCCTGCCGCACAGGTAGCCGAACGGCTCGAGGGCGTACCACGTCTTGCTGGCGCAGCCGCGGCCGCCCGTGACGACGCCGCGCACGGGCAGGCGAGCGCCCTGGATCGCGTTGCCTGCCATCGGGGAGGACCACGGCCGCATCTCGATGATTGCCTCGGGCACGGTGACCTCGACGACCTTGATGTCGCTCGGCTCGAGGGTCGGATCCTCGCCGAGGTTCGGTGCCACGTAGGGCTTCATGTCATCGGCGCGCATCGGCACGCCGGGCAGCACCTTCACGGGATGGGGTTTCCATGGCCTGGCCTGCGCGACCGCAGGTGTTGCGACGAGGATGGCGAGGACGAGCCTGTTCATCGGAACCTGGAGTGGCACTCCTTGCACGTGCTCTTCATGGCAGTCAGCGCCTGGCGCCCGGCCTCCGCGTCCTTGGCCTGACCGGCTGCACCGAGCGCTGCGGCCTGGTCGTGGAGCTGCACGGCGAGCAAGTCGAAGCCCGGCCCCTTCGAGAAGTCCTTCGCCTTGAGCGACGTGGCCTGCAGCCGCGCGGAGACGTCGACGAAGCTCGCGAACTCGGCGTCGGTGAACGACTGCTGGTCCCGCTTCTTGAAGAGCGGGTCGGCGTACGTGGACTGGGCGTCCATCACGTCGGTGAGCTTCGTGAGCGCCTGGACCTGATCGGGCGTGACCTCGCGCCGCGGCGCGCACGCAGAGAGGGACAGCAAAACAAACAGCGAGAGACTTCGCATGGCATGACCTCGGAGGATGTGTATCAGTGAGGGGTCGACTTCGACGAGCTGATGTTGCCGTCATCGCGACGATCGGCGCGCACGCCGAGCGCGGAGCGGGGGACCTGGGCCGCGCTCTCGGCAGGATAGATCGCGGTGACGCCGAAGAGGACGGTGTTCCGATAGTAGGTGGTGAGAGTGGAGAGGGTCCCGCCCTCGACCGCGCCGCCGACGTTGGAGCCGTTCGCTGCCGCGTTCACCGGGCGCGCAAACTGGTCGATGAGCTGGTAGCGCAGGAAGAAGGTGAGCTCTTTGCGTGCCGCGTACGAGAGCGTCGCGTCCGCGAGGATCGTCTGTGCGATGGCATGCTCGTGAGCTTCCAGATCGAGCTGACGGCCGTAGGTGTAGCCGGCAGACAGCGAGAGCGAGAAGCCGGACCTGGCGCCGAGCAGGATGATGGCGTGGATGGCCGCCGAGTCGTTGAGGAAGTTGGAGCGGAACAGGAGGTTGGGCGCGACGCCGTGCGCGTACGAGATGTCGACGAGCACGAGCGGTGAGTTGAAGTTGAAGCCCGCGCCGCCTGCCGTCTGCACGAGGCGGTGCCCCGGGATGGCGGGGTCGAACACCACGTTCGCCCCGAGCTCCACCCGGCCGGCCATGAAGTAGGTGAAGTCGCGCGTGTAGCGAGCCAGCGGTGTGGCGATGATCTGCGACTGGTGCTTCTGCACGATGCCGTTCTCGTCCACGCGGCCATCGACGGTGGTGACGGGCCCGCGCTGCGCCGGGTAGTCGGTGTAGACGAAGTTGCCCTCGACGGAGAGCGCGTCGCGTGCAAACCGACGCGAGATGCCGAGCGTGGCGGGCACGTTTCGCGCGATCGGCTGCACCGGCGGCGGAGCCAGGTAGTACGACGTGGAGAAGCCGCCGAGCTGGTAGAGGCGCCAGTTCTGAGTGATCTCCCAGGCCAGCGTCTCGCTGGCATAGACCGCGAGGATGTTCTGCACGCCGGAGAGCTGAGCCTGCACGGGCTGGTTGCTCGACTGGATCGCCGTGTTGAACGCAGACGTGCGGCCCTGCGTGAGCCCGAGCGAGAGGCCCATCGTCGTGCGCTTGCTCGGCAGGAAGAACCCGTTGAGGGCAGCCGTGTTCGTGTACGTGTCGGCGTCGCTGTTGCGACCGTAGATGACGCCGCCGAAAATATAGGAGAGCTGCATGACGGCGCGCGGGCTACCGCCGGAGAGGATGAGCCCGGGGCTGATCACCGCGAGGAAGTCGGACTCGCGACCCTTCGTACCGGGCTGCGGATGCGTCGGCGTCGACGCGATGTTGTCGGTGACGCCGGCCGAGGCCGTGACGACGGCCTGGAGGCTGGCGCCTGCGTGCGCAGAGGATGGCAGCGCGAGCGAGACCAGCAGCCCCGTGAGGGCCCGTCGCCGAGTGCTGCCGCGCACGAACATGGCGGAGATCTTAACAGAGCCGAGCGGGAGACAGGACAACGGCTACCGGCAGCAGGAAAGTTTGGGACCTAGCGCTCCGACAGGATCGGTGTTCTGTGGCCGGTGTCCTGGCTCGTGTTCCTGTCTGCTATTCTGTGGCCGTGTCTCAGCGCGAGCGTGAGATCCTGGCCGAGGCCGGGATCGAGGTGGCGGTGCTCGACGAGATCGGTCGACATGCCGCGGTGCGGTCCGAGTGCCTGCGTGCCGCACAGCGCATCCAGCGACGGCGGTGCCGCACCATCGGGCTCCTGCCCGCGTCGGCCGAGGTGAGCGTCGTGGGCATCGGGGTGAACCTCGCCATCGCGATGGCGGAGCTGTCCGGGTCGACCATGGCCTACATCGACGCGAACCAGCGCTGGCCAGCGCTGGCGCCGCTCCTCGCCAGCGAGCTGTCATCGACCGTGGACACCACCGGGGCACATCCGTTCGAGACGCGCTGGCTCCGGGGTGACGTGGCGCTGCTCGTACCGCACCGCGGCGCCGTGAGCGGCGCAGGCCTCGTCGAGCTCGAGAAGCTGCTCGCGTCGTCGAACGAGATCTTCGAGTGTAGCCTCGTGGATCTGACCGGCTGGCGAAAGCTGGGCGAGCACCTGTCCGCTTACTCGCTCCTCGACGGGATCGTGGTGGTGGCCCGGGCAGACGTCACGACGGAGGACCAGCTCCTTCGCATCGGCCACGAGCTCCCGGAGGAGCGACACCTCGGTGTCCTCCTCCTTGGCTGCAACAACGCGTGATAAGGTCCCCGGCGTTCATGTTCAGCGCGCTCCGTAAGAAAAATCTGGATCGATGGGTGGGTGGCTGGACGAAGCACCTCGCAGAGAACGCGCGCGCCCACAAACCCGAGGGCACCCGCCACCTGCTGTTCGCCTTCTGCGATCACTACGAGCCGCTGTTCGGTGATGCAGACCTGGCCACAGGTGAGCGTCGCGTTCGCGAGTGGGAAGATCGCTATCCCACACAGGTCGATCCGTACGTCGACGCGGATGGCCGTCACCCGCAGCACTCCTTCTTCTTCCCGTGCGAGCAGTACCAGCCGAGCTACCTCGAGCGGCTCGCGAACCTCGCGCGCCGTGGCTACGGCGAGCTCGAGGTGCACCTCCACCACGACGGTGACACGCGCGAGACGCTACGGCGCGACCTCCTCGAGTTCCTCGAACGCGCGGCGTCCCACGGCCACCTGTCGCGGCACAACGGCAAGCTCCGCTACGGCTTCATCCACGGCAACTGGTGCCTGTCGAACTCGCGCGCCGACGGCAAGATGTGTGGAGTGGACGACGAGCTCCTCGTCCTCCACGAGACGGGCTGTTACGCGGACTTCACGTTTCCGTCGGCACCGGACGAGACGCAGCCCAACATCGTCAACAAGATCTACTGGCCCGAGGGCAACCTGGCGCTCTCCCGCGCCTACGAGACCGGCACGCGCGCCCGCGTCGGCGACTTCCGCCGAGATCGCGTGCTCATGGTGGAGGGACCACTGTCCCTGCGCCTGCGTCGGCGCAAGATGCCGATCCAGATCGAGAACGGCGCCATCACCGCCGATGACCCGGGCTCGGCTGCGCGCGTTCGCTCCTGGGTGAACCAGAACATCCACGTGCAGGGCAGGCCAGAGTGGGTGTTCGTGAAGGTCCACACCCACGGCGCACCCGATCGGCAGCTCGAGGGTCTGCTCGGCGGCGGCATGCGCAAGCTGCATGACGAGCTCACAGGCCACTACAACGACGGCCAGCGCTGGAAGCTGCACTACGTGACGGCGCGCGAGATGTTCAACATCGCGGCCGCCGCGATGGAAGGCGCTGCGGGCGATCCCCACAAGTTTCGCGACCACGTGCTGTCGCCGCCGCCGGTCCGCCAGCAGGGCTGACGGTCAGCCGGCGCCAGAAGGACGGTCAGGGGATGAAGAGCGTGTCGCCCGCGAGGAGCACGAGGTTCTCCTCGGGGTGATCGCCGCGCGAGATGCGGTCGAAGTTGATCGGGATCTTGCGGACGCCGCCGTTGGGCATGAGGCGGAGGATGAGCATCTTCTTTTCCGAGCCGAACTTGTTGATGCCGCCCGCCCGCGCGAGGGCATCGGCCACCGTTGCAAAGTACTTGAGCTCGAAGACGCCCGGGCGCTCCGCGTTACCCGAGACCGTGAAGCGGTAGCTGTTCACATCGGTGACCGCGATGGACACGATGGCGCCTTCTTCCTTCACGTAGGCCTTCAGCTTGCTGCTGATCTCGCCCGTGAGCTGGCTGACGGTGCGGCCGAAGGCGAAGATGTCGCCAATGAGCGGCATCGTGATGGTCCCGTCGGGACGCACGCTCACCTGTGTGGAGAGCTCGGGGTTCTTCCACACGTTGATGCGCAGACCATCGGCGATACCGATGACGTACTCGTTCCTGCGGGGGTCGGGTTCCTTGCTATAGTCGTAAGCCGGTCCGCCGCACGAGGCGATGCAGAGACCCACGGCGACAACGCCGCACAACAAGGCGAGCCGAAGAGGGCTCGTGGGAAGGTTCGTCATCGTCATGGCCGGCCAGCATAGCGAGCGAAGCTGATGTTTGCCATCCCGGGCGTCCTGTCACTCCTCGTCCTCACGTATATTCGTCCGCAGCAGTTCATCACGCAGCTCCAGGGCGTGCCGCTCCTGCACCTCACCTACGTGACGACCGCCATCGGGCTGCTCATCGACCTGCGGCTGCGGACGTTGCGGCTCCAGCGCGCGCCTATCCTCGTGCCGGCGGCGCTGTTCTTCACGTGGTGCATCGTCACCGACATCGTGCGCGCGCCGAGCTCCGTCTCGAGCACCGTCGGACAGATCTTCACGCTCACCGCCTTGTTCACGTGCATCGCGTTCTCGGTGCAGTCGTTCCGTGGGTTCCGTGTGCTTGCAGGCGGACTCATCGCGATCGCGCTGTTCCTCTCCGCCATCGGCATCCACCAGCGCCTCGGCGACACGGGCTGCATCCGTTACAAGGTGAGCCGCGCCGGCGACTGGGACGGTCGCGCGTGCGACACCGTGAAGGACTGCCGCGAGGACGGCGAGCCCGGTGCTTCCTACAGCTGCGATCACGTCGGGTTGTTCGGTTCGTACGCCATCGATGGTCGCGTGAAGTGGATCGGCGTCATCCAGGATCCGAACGAGCTCGCCATGTGCATCTCGGTGTGTATCCCGCTCATCATCGGGCTGTACCTGTGTCGGCCCGGCAGGCGAAGACTGTTCGGGGCAGCCATTGCCATCCTCGCCATTCTCCTGTGCCTCATCTACACCGGCTCGCGCGGCGGGCAGCTCGTCTTCCTCAGCGCCGTCGGCGTGTACTTCGTCCGTCGCTACGGGCTGCGCGGGGTCGCGATCTGTGCAGTCGTCGCGTTACCCGTGCTCGCGTTCGGCGGCCGTCATGGACAGGAGGCCGACGAGTCCACGATGGAGCGCATCGAGGCGCTCTACATCGCGATGACGCTCATGGTGAGCTACCCGCTCACCGGTGCGGGCTTCGGACAGTTCGGCAACTACAACGAGCTCACCGCCCACAACTCGTACGCGCTGTCGGTCTCCGAGCTCGGCTTCCCCGGGCTCTTCCTCTTCGTGACGATGCTGTACCTCACGCTGAAGACCTCGGTCCTTGCGCTCCGGCGCTACGGCCCCGACGGTCCGGCGAAGGTCGCCCACGTATGGGCGGGTGCGCTCATCGCAGCCCAGGCCGGGTTCATGGTCGGCATCTTTCTCCTGTCGTTCAACATGCATCCGGTGCTGTGGATCTTCTTCGCCACGTGCACTGCATTCTACTTCGCGATCCGGCGCCACGATCCCACGTTCGAGGTCACCTTCGGCTGGATCGACGCGGGCCGAGTCCTCGCGTTCGTCGTCTGCATCTCAACCTTCATGTACACCTACAGTCGCTTCAAGATGGCGGGTCACTGACGATGCACAAGCTCTTCCCCGCGGCGCTCGCCGCCGCCGCGCTGTCGCTCGGGTCTTGCTGCCACTGCCCTTGCGACTGCAAGGACCAGCGCGCGGTCGCCCCTGCACCCGCTGTCCCCGTATTCGAGGCTGCGCCCATCCTTGCGCACGCGTCCGTGGCGAGCGCCGAGCCCGTCGTCGCGAGCGACGCGCGCAAGATTCCACTCGGCATCAACGGCAGCCTGGCGGGTGTGCGCCTGCTCGCCTCGTCCTCGGCATGGAACCAGCCCGTCGACGGTAAGCCGCTCGATCCGCGCTCGGCGGAGATGATCGCGGGCATCGGCGCCGACGCGCCGCTCCACCCCGACTTCGGCACCGAGTACCACGGGTCTCCCTGGGGCATCCCGTACGTCGTCGTCGCGGGTGACACGCCCCGCACCGATGTGCAGTTCGACTACGACGACGAGAGCGACAAGGGGCCGTACCCCATCCCGGCCGATCTGCAGATCGAGGGCTCGCCGCGCGGCAAGATCCCCGAGGGCGACGACAACGACCAGCATTTGCTCATCGTCGACCGCGATCACGCCAAGCTCTACGAGCTCTACCTTCTGCACCGCAACGGCACCACGTGGAAGGCCGGCTCGGGCGCAATCTGGGACCTGCTCGGCGACACGCAGCGAACCGCTGGCTGGACGTCAGCCGACGCGGGCGGGCTACCCATCCTGCCCGGCCTCGTGCGCTACGACGAGGTCGTCACCCAGGGCAAGATCGAGCACGCGCTGCGCTTCACCACCAAGAACACGCGCAAGGCCTACACGGCGCCGGCCACGCACTGGGCGAGCAAGAAGACCGACACCAACCTGCCGCCGATGGGTGCTCACCTGCGCCTCAAGGCATCGGTCCGGCCCGAGGACTTCCCCGCGCAGGTGCGACCCATCATCGTGGCGCTGAAGAAGTACGGGATGATCCTCGCCGACAACGGCGGATCGCTCTTTTTGTCGGGTGCGCCGAACCCGGGCTGGCGTGACGACGACATCGAGGCGCTGAAGAAGCTGCACGGGCGCGACTTCGAGGTCGTGCAGCTCGGCAGAGTCGTCACGCCGTGACGGGACGGCAGCGATTCGCGCGCGGCCTCGCGATCGTCTATGCGGTGGCGCTCGTGCTCGTGTCGCTGTCCCTGCGCTACGTAGGCGAGCAGTGGTGGCCGACCACCATCGCGCTCTACCTGCCGCGGCTCGGGTATGGGCTGCCGATTCCGCTCGTCGTCGGCGTGCTCGTCGTCTCGAAGCAGTACCGCGCAGCGCTCGCGAGCCTCATCTTCTCGACGCTGTGGCTGGTGTTCCCGCTGATGGGCTGCAGGCTCGGCCACGACCAGACCGCGCCC
The DNA here is from genome assembly GCA_043729375.1 of Myxococcales bacterium. Taxonomy (GTDB): domain Bacteria; phylum Myxococcota_A; class Polyangia; order Palsa-1104; family Palsa-1104; genus JBDTCO01. The sequence continues at coordinate 2,935 of JAYTLP010000457.1, read as the reverse complement.
GCCAACTTCAAGCTCATGACGTGGAACACCTTCTACGGGCGCAACGACAACGCCGCCATCCTGGTCGACTTCCAGCGCGAGGCACCCGACGTGTTCCTCTCGCAGGCGACCGCGCACCGCACGAAGGAGCTCTTCCGCGCGCAGAGCGGCTACGTCGTCGAGAGCGACGAGGAGTTCTTCATGGTCTCGCGCTTCCCGCTCGTGGAAAAGTTCGTGGCTCCTCCGTACGCCGACGACGACCGGCACTCCGGGTCGTTCGTGCGCTACACGCTGCAGACGCCGCACGGCCCCGTCGACGTGTACAACGTCCACCCGCGCTCGCCGCGTGAAGGGGTCGAGGAGGCCCGCGGCGACGGCTTCCGCACGCGCCTCTCCGATCTGAACCTCGCTTCGGAGTCCACCGTGGCCATCACGAGGAACAGCGCGCTCCGCCGTCGTCAGCTCGAGACGCTCCGCGAGGCGCTGCTCGCCTCGAAGAACCCGTATATCGTCGCTGGTGACACGAACCTACCCACGTCGAGCTGGCTGTATCACCAGGTGTTCGATCCGCTCCACCTTGCGGACGCCTTCGAGCAGGTGGGCAGCGGGCTCGGCTACACGTTTCCGGCGAAGCGACCGTGGATGCGCATCGACCGCGTGCTCACGGGCGCCAGGTTCGAGGTGCTGCGTGTTCGCAACGGCGGCGGCGTCGAGTCCGACCACCGCTACCTCTCGGTGGACCTCATCTACACGCCGTAGAGGCAGCCGGGACGCCGGACGCCAAGAAATGAATTTCGAGAGCCAGACCGGACGCGCGGGTCGTGTCGACGAGGCGACTTGCATATCGCTTCTCGACGAGAGTTTCTTCGCCCGGCGTCCTGGCAGTTCATCACTCGAGAAGCGCTCGCTGTGCGCCGTCGCCGCGCCAGGCTCGAACGGTGTGCAGGACCGTGCGCGCGGCAGCTACGCGCGCTGGAGACGGTCCAGCATCGGCTGCAGCGCCTCGACGAGGAAGCGCACGCGCGGCTCCGCCGTCATGGTCGCGTGGATCCCGGGGAGCTCGCAGACCTCGAGGTCGCGCACGAACGGCGCCCAGCCGAGCGAGGGGTCGGGGTAGACATCGAGTGGCTGGTCGCGCGAGCGGAAGAGCACGATGTGCCCATCGTAGAAGCGCGGCTCGTAGATGGCCGTGGCTGCGGCAATGAAGCTGATGGTCTTGCCGGCGTTCGGCGGGGGCTCCTTGCCCATCAGCGTGATTGCCTTCTTCCGCAGCTCCTTGCCGAGATCCTCGAAGGCCCACCTGGTCTCGAGCCACGTGCGGTGCAGCTTCTCGCGAACGTACGGCACGCGCTTCGCAGACTCGAGCAGCGTAACCGAGCCCACGTGGTGGCCGAGGCGCTGGTAGACCCAGTACGCCTTCCGGCGGAGCACGCCCACGTCGTCGCGGGTGCGCGGATAGCCGGGCCCCCACGTGTCGAAGAGCACGACGAGCGCGACCTCTTGCCCGACCGACCGCAGCATCTGCGCCATCTCGAACGCGACCTTGCCGCCGAACGACATGCCGCCGAGGTAGTAGGGACCTTCCGGCTGCTGCACGCGGATCTCGGTGAGGTAATACATCGCCATGTCCTCGACGGTGCGCGTCTTCACGCTGCCGTCGTCCTCGCGTCGAGCTTGCAAGCCGTAGACGGGCTGGTCGTCACCGAGACGACGCGCGAGATCGCGATAGAAGAACACTTCGCCGCCGCCGCCGTGCACGAGGAAGAGCGCGGGCCTCGAGCCGAGCGGCTGCACCGGCACGAGCGAGCGCAGGTCCTTGTTGTCGTGCGAGGCCCTCAGGTACGCGGCCATCGACGCGACCGTGGGCGAGTGGAACAGCACGTGGTTGGGCACCGTCTTGCCGAGCTGCCGCTTCACTGTCGAGAGCATGTGCATCGCGGCGAGCGAGTGACCGCCGAGCTCGAAGAAGCTGTCGTTCGAGCCGATGTTTCGAACGTTCAAGATCTCCGACCAGATGTGAGCGATCCGAGCCTCGAGCCCGTCGGTCGGTGGCGCGCGGTCGATCACCTCGGGGGAGGCGTGCGGCTCGGGCAGCGCGGCGCGATCGACCTTCCCGTTCCTCGTGAGCGGCAGCGCGTCGAGGCGCACGAGGTGCGCGGGGACCATCTGCTCGGGGAGCCTGGCGGCGAGAGCTCGCCTCAGCTCGTGTGACGTCACGGTCTTCGAGACGAAATACCCGACAATCTGCAGGTCCTCGCGGATCGTGCGGGCGACCACGAGCGAGTCGTGCACGCCCGGTTGCCGCTTGATGAGCGCGTCGATCTCTCCGAGCTCCACGCGGAAGCCGCGGATCTTCACCTGGTGGTCGGAGCGCCCGAGGAACTCGATGGCCCCGCTGGGCAATCGCCTTACGCGGTCGCCCGTCCAGTACATGCGCGCGCCGGGCAGGGGGCCGGGCTCGGGCAGGAAGCGCTCGGCCGTCTTCTCGGGCTGGCGCAGGTAGCCGGAAGACACGCCGCGGCCTGCGATGTAGAGCTCGCCGATCTGGCCATCGGCAACCGCGTTCAGGTCGCCATCGAGGAGGTAGGCGCGCGTGTTGGAGATCGGTCGACCGATCGGCGCGGCGCTCGCGTGCCGCCTCACCTCCGCCTCTTCCAGGTCGAGGTCGAGTGTGAACGAGCCGATGGTCGTCTCGGTGGGACCGTAGTGGTTGATCCAGCGGAGCTTCGACAGCGAGCGAACCTTGTCGACGAGCGCCCAGCGTTGAATGCTTGGTTTGATGGCGATGAAGGCGATCCGCGTCGCGGGGAGTGCCGTGTGCACCTTGGAGACGAACGCTTTGTAATCGTCGAACACCTGCTGCGGTGTCCGGCCCGCCGCGATGTCGTTGTCGCCGGCGTAGAAGACCACCGTATGCGGCTTGTGTTTGACGACGAGGAGATCAACGTGACGCACC
>JAYTLP010000456.1:0-9688 GCA_043729375.1 Myxococcales bacterium | reverse complement strand
GGACTTTCTGCTGCGCCTCGACGCGGCGGGCAACGACGGCACGTCCGTAGACCTCGCCCTGCACGGCACACCGCACTACGAGCGCGGTCCGTTCCCGGTCGGCATCGCGGCGGAGCTCAACGCGCTCGACCTCGATCGCAACGGCGAGCGCTGGCACGTGAACCCGGGCGCGGTCGTCTCCTACGACAAGGTCATCCGGGTGAAGAACTTCAGCGCCCACTCCGAGAACCAGTCCGTCGTCGTCACGGGGATGCTCGATCCGTCGTCGCGAGCCCTCGACGCGGAAATCCACGCGGTGGGGCTCGACCTTCATCGGATCGTCGCGCTCGTCTCGAAGAAGGAAGGCATCCCGCACACGCAGCTCGATGTGTTCCTGCTGGCCAAGGGACCGCTGGCGCATCCCACGGGCTCCCTCGCCTTGACCGGGACGATCACGCGGAACCCGGCGAAGCCCGCGCAGCAGATCCACGCGCGCATCGACGCACACCTCGACCCTCGGCACCTCGCGGCACAGATGGGGTTGACGACCGATGTGGGCAAGATCGACGTCGACGCATCGATACCTTTCGTCACCAGCTTCGCCTCGCTGCTCGAGTCGAACGCGCCGCTCTCGCTGAAGGTCGACGCGCACGTGAAGTCGCTCGCCGAGCTGTACGAGACCCTCGGCTACAAGGCCCCGCCCTCGCTGCACCCCCTCGAGTCGAGCGTCAAGCTGTCTCTCGCGCTGTCGGGCACCGGTCGTCTACCGAAGCTCGCGCTCGCGCTCGATGCGGACGGGATCCAGTACGGCAGCATGCAGAACGGTCAGCTCCGCACCAAGGTGGCGTTCGAGCAGAACCTCCTGAAGACGACCGTGCGGCTGTCGCTCGGCACCGACACGTACCTCGACGCGCAGGGCAAGGAAATCACGCGGCCGTCCGGGGCCTTCGAGCTGAATGCCACCCTGCCGGTGGTGATCGCACGCGTGATGGCCAGGGGCACGATCGCCGACAAGCTCGGACAGCAGAGCCCGCTGTCGGCGCAGGTGAAGGTGAAGGCGCTCGAGCTCGCCACGTTGCCGCTCGCACCGCTCGGCATCCCGGCGCTGTTCGAACACGGCCTGCTCGACGGGCAAGTGGACCTCGGCGGCACCGTCGACGCCCCGAAGCTGTACGTGGCGCTCGGCGGGAAGAACATCCGCCGGGGAATGATCTCGGGTGTCGGCTTCAACGTCGGCCTGCGCGCCGAGAACCGCGAGACCAGCACCTCGGCCGTCGTGTCGATAGACGACAGCACGCTCCTCGTCTTCACCGGACACGCCGCTGCGGGTCTGGCCGCCGTGCTCGAAGGCGCGGCTCTGAAGCAGACGCTGCTCGAGGCCACCCTCGAATTTCCGGGCTTCGACATGAGCAAGCTCGCGCAGCTCGTCCCCGGCACGTCCGGCAAGCTCACCGGCAAAGCCACGGCGAAGGGCACCCTCGGAGCGCCGACAGCGACGATGTCGATGAACATCGACTCGTTCTCGATCGGCAACACGAAGATGAGTCACTTCGCGCTCGATGCCGGGTACGAGAAGGCCAAGTTCGGCGCGTCGCTACTCGCGCGCGAGCCGGGCGGCGGCTCGATCAACAGCGTCGTGGAGTACTTCGGCAACGATCTCAACGCGAGCATCCAGGCCAAGGCTTTCGCGCTCGACTTCGAATCGGAAGGTGAGTCGCTTCCGATTCGCAAGGTGAAGGGGATTCTCGTGGCCAACCTGTCGGCAGTCGGTCCGATGCCGAGCCCGGTCGTCAACGGCAAGCTCATCCTCACGAAGACGACTCTGGCCATCATCGCAGATCCGCGCGAGGTCACCGACCTCGGCCTGACCATCGCCGTGTGGCCGGGCAACCTCCAGCTCGAGACGCTCGCCGGCAAGCTCGGCCCCGGTACCTTCACGGCCACCGGCCACTCGAAGCTCGTCGGCCTCGTGCCCCAGGGCCTCGACCTCCAGCTCTTGACGCACAAGCTGCCGGTGCTGCAGAACCCGATCAACGTCGCGGTCGACAGCCAGATCGACGTCCACGCCGAGAAGCAGGGTCACGCCATCACGGGCACCGTGAATGTCACGAGGGGGACGGCGCAGCTACCCACGCTCACCAACGTGCGCTCTCTGCAGGACACGTCGCCGCACAAGGACGTCGTCTTCGTGGACTCGAAGGCGCGCCGCAAGGCGGCAAAGACCGCCAAGCAGGAAGCCGCCGTGGAAGCGGGCACCGCGCTCGACGTCGACATCGACACAACGATCCCCGGACCATTCCGCATCCGCTCCGAGGAGCTGCAGGTGGACATGGCGGGCGCGCTCGCGCTCCGCGTACACGGCCCCGGCTTCGGCATCACCGGCCACATCGACGCGCTCTCGGGCGGACGCATGGAGATCCTCGGCAAGCGCTACTCCATCGAGCGGATCCGCGTGGGCTTCGACGGCAGCCCGGTGATCGACCCGGAGCTCGACATCAAGGTGACGCGACAGCTCGCCTACGCCGTCATCGGCATCGAGGTCACCGGCTCCGCCTCGCAGCCGTCCGTCAACCTCACGTCGGACCCGCCCATCTACAGCGACAGTCAGATCATCCTCGCGATCCTCGGTAGTGACCCCGGAGAGCAGGGCTCCGACGCGCCGATCGGCGACAAGATCGGCGGCGCTGTCTCCGGCCTCGTCGTCGGCCAGATCAAGAACCAGCTCGCGCCGCACCTGCCCATCGACGTCATCAAGATCGACGTCGGCGACTCGCCCACGTTGAATCAGACGCGGCTCGAGGTCGGCAAGTACATCAAAAACAACGTCTACGTGAGCTACGTGCACCAGTTCGGTCAGCTGCTCGTCGGCACTCGGCGGCTGTCGGGCAACCTCGCCAACGTGGAGTACAGGTTCAAGCGCAACTACGCCGTCGAGTTCTCCATCGGTGACGCCCCCGAAGGCAAGGCCGACCTCGTCTGGACGCTCCGGTATTGACGACCCCGTGCACCGACCCGGAACATCTCGACCGCTTGTCCTGTCGAGCTAGTTTATGAAGATGCGCAGGCCAATCATGAGGAAGTTCTCGACGCCGCCCGAGACCTTGCCGCGGTAGCTGAGATCGATCGCGTACGAGCTGCCGAAGTACCCCGTGCCGGCGCTGACGTACGCGGCGTTGAGGCCGGTGTCGTACACGAAGCCGGCGCGCAGCGGGACCTTGCTGGCAACGAGCCATTCGATACCGGGGCCGAAGCGTCCGGCCGGCTTGAGCTTGTACTTCACGACGCTCGGGTCGCTCGTGGTGACGAGCGTCTTGTAGCCGGTGAAGTTGGCGACCCCGTCGAAGTTGATGAGCAAGGAAGGAACGGGGATGATCGACATGCCGAAGCCCGCGGACGTGGGCGTCTCGCGGCTCCCGTGGTTCCACAGGTTGGAGCCGACCGCCGCCAGCTGGAACTTGGGGTGGAGCTTGAGGGTCGCGCCGACGTCGAACGTGACGCCGTTGATGTGGTCGAGCGAGAGCTTGGGGGGCTTCGTGCCCGCGGGGAGTGGCGCGCTGGTGTCGAGGTGCAGGTACTTCACGCTCGCCCCGAGGAGGAAGCGCTCGCCGAGCGCGAGCGAGAGCGAGATGCCCGCCGCGTGACCGCTCCGCGTGAGCTTGTCGTCGAGCACCCGCCCGCCGGCCCAGTCGAAGCCGAGCCTCGGGTTGGCGTGGATGTACTCGTAGTAAAGGCCTGCCGCGACGCGCGACGTGACGGAGTCGACGATGGCCACGAACGCGTGGTGGCCGAGGTCCTCGATGCGCAACCCGTAGCTCGCCTCGATGACGTAGCCGCGCGACAGCGACATGCCGGACGGATTGAGGAGGATCGCGGTCGCGCCCGCGGCGTTGGCACGGAGGGCCTCGCCCATGCCGAGGGCGCGCGTCCCGACGAAGTCGGCCTGCGCCTCTGCGCGACCGGCGCCGAGGACGAGCACCGCAACGAGGGCCAGGAAGATCTTGGTCAAAGAAGTGCGCACGCGGAAGATTTTGCCATCCTAGTCAATGCCGGTGGGGTGTCCAACATTTCAGCGATTCGCCCGCCGGGCCGCGGCCCTCTGCAGGGACGCACCCTCGGTCTCGGCGAAGCTGAAGTACCCACCCGCCGCGACGATGACGTGGTCGAGGAGCGCGATGCCGAGGAGGTCACCCGCCGCACCGAGGCGCCGCGTGAGCTGACGGTCTTCCGGGCTCGGCTGCGCATCGCCGCTCGGGTGGTTGTGCACCACGATGGCCCGCGTCGCCCCCGCGAGCACGAGCGGCCGGAAGACCTCGCGCGCCGACGTGGCCACCTGGTTCACCGCCCCCCTCGCCACGACGACGCGCCGCAGGAGGCGGTTGCGCGAGTCGAGCGCGAGCGCGTGCAGCTCCTCCACCTCTGCATGTCCGAGCTCGGTCAGGAGCGCCGCCACCGCTGCCGCGCTGTCGAGCGTGGGCAGCTCGGTGACGGGCCGGTCGCGACGGCGCGCCAGCGTGAGCAGCGCGGTCAGCCGGAGCTGCGGGTCGTCACCGCGGCGCCTGGCCGGCGGCTGTCCGTCGAGCAGGCGCTGCGCATCGTCCACGGGCCATCCACACACCACCGCGAGCAGCTCGGCGTCCGATAGTGCATCGACCCCGCGGAGCGCGAGGCGAGCCACGAGGGGGTCGGTCATCCCCGCAGGCGGTGCAAGCGCAGGACCGCGCGCAAGCGGGCAGATTCGCGTTGCACCCAGTCGGCCCGTCCGGCGGTCGGACGGCAACGTCCGGAATCCGGCCGTGGTGCGTCAGCGAGGCAAGCCGCGCGAGAGCTCGAGGACGGCGCGGACGAGCGCGTGGGGCTCGATCGGCTTCGTGAGGAAGGTGTTGAAGCCCTCGACGAGCGCGCGGGTGCGGTTCTCGTTCTGCGCGTAGGCGGTGAGCGCGATCGCCGGGATGTCCTTCTTGTCGGGGTCGGAAAGCGTGCGGATGCGACGGATCAACGAGTGGCCGTCCTCGGTCGGCATTCCGATGTCGGAGATGATGACGTGCGGCGTGAACGTCTGCAGCTCGACCATCGCATCCGCCGCGGTCGCCGCCACGCGGACCTCGATCTCGGAGGTCTCGAGCACGTACGCGATGAGCTCTCGTGCATCGCGTTCGTCGTCCACGACGAGTACACGGACGCCGCGCAGGATCGGCAACAGCTCCACTGCTCCGGGCGGCTGCGTGGCCGGGATCCGCGGGATGCCGAGCGTGGCGGACACCAGCGGGCCGACCGGCAGGCGAATGACGAAGCGGGAGCCCTTCCCGGTCCCTGCGCTGGTGGCCGAGATGTTGCCGCCGTGGATCTCGATGAGGTGCTTGGCGATGGAGAGGCCGAGCCCCAGGCCGCCGTGCTTGCGCCAGACGCCGGCCTCCTCCTGCCGGAAGGCCTCGAACACGTGCGGAAGGAACTGCTTCGCGATCCCCTCACCGTTGTCCTCGACGCTGAGCTCGAGGTCGGACTGCACGCGCGCGAGCGCGACCTTCACGCGACCGTTCTTCGGCGTGAACTTGATAGCGTTCCACACGAGGTTGCCGACGACCTGCTGCAGGCGATCGCCATCGGCACGGATGACGGAGTTGGTGCGGTCGAGCTCTGCCTCGACGGTGATCCGCTTCGCTTCGGCTGCAAAGCGTGCGCCCTCGATGACCATGTCGACGACGTTGCTGAGGTCGACCTGCGCGAGGTTGAGGCGGATCTTGCCTGTGATGATGTGCGAGATGTCGAGCAGGTCCGAGACGAGCCGCGTCAGCGCCTCGGCGTTGCGCTCCATGACCAGGTAGGCGTGCTCGCGCTTTTCGGCCGGCAGCTCGCTCGAGCGCAGCAGGCGGATCCAGCCGACCACGACGCTGAGCGGCGTCCGGAGCTCGTGCGACACCATCGAGACGAACTCGTCCTTCGCACGCGTCGCCACGTCACCCCGGGAGCGTGCCTGCTGCGAGAGGTCGTACAGCTGCGCGTTGTCGATGGCAAAGGCAGCGCTGCGAGCGACCTCCGTCGCGAACGTGAGGTCGCTCGCGTCGTACGTGCGCGCAGAGTCACCGTAGCAGAGGGTCAGCGAGCCGAAGACGTGACCGTGCGCGCGCAGCGGCAGGATCAGCCACGATTTCACACCGAGCTGTTGCAGCAGCTCGGTCCGGCGGGGCGATGCAGTCGCCATGAGCTCGGGCCCACCCTCGTGAACCAGCTCCGGCTCGCCCGTCTCGACGACGCGCGTGTGCCCTCGCTCCGCATCGTGGAGCGCAGGGTGCTCGCGGTACAGCTCGCGGAGGAGCTCGGTGCGGCCCGCATCGACGTGAGCCACGAAGACCTCGTCATCGCTGCCATCGCGCAGCTGGATCGCGCACCAGTCCGCCATCCGCGGCACGAGCAGACGCGTGAGCCGGTTCAGCGTCGAGCGGTGGTCGAGCGAGGAGGACAGGAGCGCACCGGTCGTCGCCAGGAACTCGAGGTTACTGCGCTGGCGATCGCGCTCCTCGTCGCGGTGCTTCACGTACTCGGAGGCGGCTGCGGCCACGCCGAGCTCGATGCAGCCGACGAGCGTGTTGACCGCGTCGAGCGTCACCTCCACATTGTGCTTCTTCGCGACCGCGAGGATGCACTCGCGCAGGATGCCGTACTCGCGGATGAGCGCGTGGACGTCGTACCCGAGGGTCCAGCGCTGCTCGCCGTGCTTTCGCGCGTGCTCCACGGCCTGTTCGAGGCCGTGTGTGGCCGGCGCAAGCAGCTCCGCGAGGTCGTCGAGGAAGCGCGGGATGTGATCGACAATCGACGTGCGCCCGACCGCAGCTGGGGGGACGTCGGCTCTCTGCACGCGCTCCACGAAGGTCAAAACAATCTCGTCGCGATGGGTCGCGAGGAGCTGGGACAGACTCATAGCTCCATAGGATGCGCCGGACGGACGAATTGCATCGCACCGAGCTCATTGGCCCCATCCTCGCAGTGCTGATGGCCGGCGGACCGCCGCCGAGGAGCGACAACCATGGCAAAGCAGAGAAGAGACGACGCAGATGCGTTCATCAGGGACCCGGACGGTGGTGCTTTCCACACCTCGGGCAGCGTCGACGAGGAGATGGCAGAGGAGTTCATGCGAGACGTCCTCACCGGCGAGGACGCCTCTGAAGACATACGAGATCAGTCACTTGTAGAGGAGCTCGGCGGTCCGTTCGTGACCTCCACGACCGCGGAAGAGTTCGCCGACGACATCGACGAGTCCAACCCCGTCGAGGCGACGAAGGAGCCGGTGCCTTCGCCCATGCGCGGACGCGCCTGATCGAGCACGGGTGACGCCGCGGCCGGGGCGCCCCGCCTCGCTGCGACCATTTGTCATACCCTGGGCGCGTGCTCTGGCTTTTCAGGCTGCTACTCGCTGTATGTCCGCTCGATCCGGCGCCCGTCGCGCTGGCTCGAGCGAGCATTCACGAGGGCGCAGCACGGGCCGATCCGGACCGCGAGGCCGACGAGCCTCTGTCGCGCGTCATCGAGATTGCGGCATTCTCCCTCGACCGCGTCGAGGTCACGCGCGGGGCCTACGCGGCCTGCGCGCTGACCGGTCGGTGCCGCGCGTCGGGCACGACCTGGCGCGACCTCGCATCGCGCCTGCCGATGACCGAGGTGAGCTGGCTCGACGCTGCTGCGTACTGTGCTGCCGCCGGCGCGCGCTTGCCCAGCGAGGTCGAGTGGGAGCGCGCCGCGCGCGGCGTGAACGACGTGTGGCGCTTCCCCTGGGGCGACACACCCGACTGCACACGGGCGAACTGGGGCAACTACGAGGGCGAGGGTCGATGCCCTGCCAACCCGGGCGAGCCGGTCGCGGCTGGCAGCCATGGTGCGGGCCCTCATGGCCTCCACGACATGATCGGCAACGTGTGGGAGTGGACCGCAGACTATTACGGCGCGTCCTCGAAGCGACCGACTGTGCGCGGCGCCGAAGAGCTGGGACGCGCACCGCGTCGCAGCGTGCGTGGTGGCGCGTGCTGCTCGATCCTCGCCACGCCGCGGATCACCAACCGAGTGGGCTGGCCGGAGGACTACCGCGACGGCGATCTCGGCTTCCGCTGCGCCCGCTGAGCTACTTCTTGCGGACGCCGCCCCAGCCGAGGGCCACGAGCACGGTGCCCGAGCCGCGGTGGTTGCCGGGTTGCGTCGTCGGAGACCAGCCGGCACGGAGGTCGAGCTGGAAGCCGCGCAGGCGAAGGTCGGCGAAGGCACCCACGCCGGCGAGCCAGCGCGCATCGCTCGCTCCGACGCGGCGAACGTCTTCCGTCAGCACGCCGTCGACGAGCACGCCGAGCTCCTGCTGGTTGCGCACGCGCACGTGGACCGAGCCCTCGAGGGCGACGAGCCTCCCCGACAGGTACGCGGGCCACGGTGCGCCCGCGAGCGGCACCACGTAGGGGTTCATGCCCCCGATGCGCTGTCGATCGAGATCATCGGCGCCGCGCAGGACGTGGGCTTCCTCGCGCGCCTGCAGCCGGACGCGCGGCGCCACTTGCCAGCCGAGCCGCAGCCACTGGTGCACGCCCACGACGATGCGCGAGGGATCGTTGCGCGGGTCGCGCGGCGCAAACGACGGATCGACGGCGCCCCACGGGTGGACGTCCGAGCGCAGATCGGCCGACACCTCCACGCCGAAGCCGACGCCGCGCACCCGCCAGAACGGCCGCTGCGCTTCCCACGTCGACGGATCGGGCGCGATCTTCCAGAACGTGTAGCGCAAGCGCAGCTCGCCTACCCACGCGTTTGCCGGCAGCGCGAGATCGGCGGAGGTGCTGGTCCAGCGGCCGAAGAACCAGCGACGCGCACCGACCGTGAGCTCGAGGTAGTGCGGCGCGAGATCCACCTTGGCGCTGCCGAGCGCACCGAGATAGCTGGCCGAGAAAGACCGCGAGCCCTCGACGCGACCGTCGCGCCAGTAGTCGGTGAGCACGCCCGCGAGCAGCGCCTCGCCGACGACACCGACGCCCAGCTCGACGCGATCGAAGCGGATCCGGTCGATGCCGAGACGCAGCGTGTCGGTGTTGTACTCGAGCGACAGCCGCGCGCCGCGGGGCAGCACGCCGTCGCGATCGGCGCGTACGAGCACCCAGCCGTGGCCGCCGAAGGACGACGCAAGCGCGGGCTCGTAGCCGGTGTTGATCGCCGTCTGCAGGGTGCCTTCGGCGCGTGCGGGTCGCGCGCCAGCGACGAGAGCGCACAGCAATGTCGAGCCGAGGACGCCGCCGCGGTACAGTCTGTCGATGACCGACGACGCCCGACGTGACTTTTCGCGTGAGCTGGTGCGCACGGAGACACTCATCGTCGAAAGCCACCCGGCGGGTGTGCGCACGGTGCTCGGCACGTCGCGCAACCTATCCAAGTCGGGCATCTTCGTCGAGTCCGAGGCGGTGGTGAAGATCGGCGACGAGGTGCAGCTCTTCGTCGGCTCGATGCGCTCGTCCGCTGCGCTGCGCGCCGTCGCGAAGGTGGTGCATGTCGAGCCCGGCGTCGGTTTCGGCGCGCACTTCATCGACGACGACGAGTCGCGAGAGTGCGTCTCCGCCTTCATCACGCGCTTCCAGCGCCAGACGCCCTAGACCGCCTCCACATTGAGGTGATGCCGCAAGCGGCATCACGCATGGCGGTCTAGATCATTCCCACGGGGACTGCGTCCCCGCCCCGCCGGCAGAGC
>JAYTLP010000455.1:0-7438 GCA_043729375.1 Myxococcales bacterium | reverse complement strand
GGGCGACCGCTGGGAGGTCGGCGAGACGGTCTATCACCCGCGCCATCACAACGAGCCGCTCCGCGACCTCGCCCGCCCGCACCGCACGCACCAGCCAGCGACGATCGCCGAGATCACGTCGACGGCGCCTCACGACAACGCGTCGATCGTTGGACACCTGGGTTACCTTCTGGTCGAGGGCGGACCGCTCGGACCTCGCGCGCTCGGACCGGAGCTGGCAGGCCGCGTCGTCTACCGAGCGATGACCACGTACCTCTTCACGCTGGCCTCTTGGCTCGATCTCGCGGACGCCCTGCTCGCGTCGACTATGGACATCGCCCCCGATTGCGAGGCCGACGTGCGCGCAGCGCTCGTCGTGGTCGGAATCTTGTAGGGTGCCGTGTGCCGAACGAGCTCCTGGATCTCGGCTATCGCCAGCAGCTCCATCGCGGGATATCGGCGTTCGGCAGCTTTGCCATCTCGTTCTCGGTCATCTCGATCCTGACCGGCACCGTGTCGCTCTACGGGTATGGCCTCTCGCTCGGCGGTCCCCTCGAGATGACCTTGGGCTGGCCCTTCGTGGCGCTCATGACCACGCTCGTGGCGCTGCCGCTCGCCGAGCTCGCGTCGGCGTACCCCACGGCCGGCGCCCTCTATCACTGGGCCGCGCGGCTCGGGGGTCCGAGGCTCGGCTACTACACGGCCTGGCTCAACCTCATCGGACAGGTCGGGGTGGTGGCAGGCGTGGACTATGCGCTGGCCGATCTCCTCTGCGCGCTCTTCGGCCTCGGCGCCGGTCGAACGACGGTGCTGCTCCTATACGCATCCGTGCTGGTCACGCACGGGGCCATCAACCACATCGGGCTGCGCTGGCTGTCGCTGTGCAACAACATCTCGGCGCTGTGGCACGTGGCAGGCAGCGTCGTCGTGGTCGGGCTTCTCTGGCTGGTCGCGCCGCACCAGCCGCTGTCGTTCCTGCTCACCGCATCGTCGAGCCCCGTCGAAGGACACGTGTACCCGCTCGGGTATGCGTGCCTCATCGGGCTGCTCCAGGCCCAGTGGACGTTCACGGGCTACGACGCGTCCGCGCACACGGCGGAGGAGACGGTCGACGCAGCCATCGCAGCGCCGCGCGGCATGCTCGCGTCGGTCGCGTCGTCGGCGGTCGTCGGCTGGGTCCTGCTGCTCGCGCTCACGCTGTCGGTGCGGGACCTGTCCGCGGCTGCGCACGGCGGGTTTGCCTACGTGATCGAGCACGCGCTCGGGCCGTCGCTCGGGCGGCTCGTGATGGTCATCGTCGCGGTGGCGATGTGGTGCTGTGGTCTTGCGTCGGTCACGTCGAACTCGCGCATGCTGTTCGCGCTCGCGCGCGACGGGGGCGTACCCGCCGCCGCGACGGTAGCCCGCGTGGGCACGCGCTACCAGACGCCGCATGTCGCTGTGTGGATCTGTATCGCGACGGCCTTTGTGCTCGCGGTGTGGGGGCGCGCATACAGCGTCATCGTCGCCATCAGCACCATCGGGCTGTATGGCTCGTACGCGCTGCCGGTCGTCGCTGCGGAGCGTGCGTACCGCCGCGGCTGGCGGGCAGGCGGTCCGTTCACGCTGTCCCGGCCACGCCTCACGCGCTTTGCCGCGCTGGTGTGGATCGCCGTCATCACCGTGCTCTTCGTGCTGCCGCCGAACGAGCGCACGGGCTACACCTTCGGCGTGCTCATCCTCTTGCTCGTCGGCGTGGACCTCGCCTGGGCAAGAAAACACTTCCGCGGGCCGCCGCGGGGCTGAGGTGCGCGTCTGTTTGCTTTTGCCGGACGGCATTGCTATCCCTGGCCCTTCCGACGGAGGCATCGCGTGATAGCCCAGCTGATCGAGCATCTCTCGCACTACACGACTGCGATCATCCTCGCGATGGGCTACGGCGGCATCGCGCTGCTCATGGCCATCGAGTCGGCCTGCATCCCCCTGCCGTCGGAGATCATCATGCCGTTCGCAGGCGCGGTCACAGTGCCGGCCATCGCGTACGCGCACAATCGTCACGAGCCACTCAACCTGTGGCTCGTCGGCCTCGCCGGCGCCATCGGCTGCAACCTCGGCTCCGTGGTTGCGTATTTCATCGGCGCCCGCCTCGGTCGGCCGTTTCTCGAGAGGACGCGCTGGGTCCGGTTCTTCGTCACGCCGCACGAGCTCGATCTCGTTCAGGGCTGGTTCAACCGTCGCGGCGCGAGCGTGGTCTTCACGGCGCGGCTACTCCCGGTCGTGCGTACCTTCATCGCGCTCCCCGCCGGCATCGCGCGCATGAACCAGGTGCGCTTCCACATCTACACGTTCCTCGGCTCGTTTCCCTGGTGCGTCGCTCTCGCCTACGTCGGGACCAAGATCGGCGAGAACCGTGAAGCCATCACGCCCTACTTCCACAAGTTCGACCTGGTCATCGGCATCGTCCTCGTGGTCGCCGGCATCTGGTTCGTTCGTTCGCGTATCCGCGCTGTTAGGGCGCACGAGCGCAGCCTCGACGCGAACTAGAAGATGTAAAAATTTGTGTAGGTGTGAACGTCGCACCTACACTCGCTTACATGGCGAGACCGCTGCGCAATACCGAGCTTCCTCCGATCGAATCCGCGTACGACGCCGCGAGCCGCCGCGGTCCGATCGCCAAGCCCGCACCCGACGCAGGGCTCTCGATCTCCCCCGCGCAGCTCTTCTTCGGCGCCGACAGCGACGCCACGGTGCATGCGCGCGGCGAGGACTTCCGCCTCCTGCGCGGCGACTGCCTTAAGACGCTCGCCTCCCTGCCCCCCGCGTCGGTCGACATGATCTTCGCCGACCCGCCCTACTTCCTCTCGAACGGCGGCAGCACCTGCTCGGGCGGCAAGCGCGTCAACGTCCACAAGGGCGGCTGGGACACCTCTCGCGGCGTGAGCCAGGACCACGCGTTCAACCTCGCGTGGCTGGCCGCCTGTCAGCGCGTGCTGAAGCCGAGCGGCACGATCTGGGTGTCCGGCACGCAGCACGTCATCTTCTCCATCGGCTTCGCGATGCAGACCCTTGGCTTCCACTTGCTCAACACCGTCACCTGGTTCAAGCCGAACGCAGCACCGAATCTCGCCTGCCGCTTCTTCACGCACTCCACCGAGATCATCCTCTGGGCGGCGCCGAACCGTGGAAAGAAGCTCCTCCACACTTACAACTACCGCGACATGAAGGCCGAGAACGGCGGCAAGCAGATGCGCGACCTGTGGGCCATGCCCGAACCCGGCGGCGAGCAGGTCGTGTGGTCGCTTCCGACCCCGCCGAAGAGCGAGAAGTCGCACGGTCGCCACCCCACCCAGAAGCCGCTCCAGCTTCTCGAGCGCGTCGTGCGTGCGGGCTCGAGCCCGGGGCAGGTGATCCTCGACCCGTTCAACGGCTCGGGGACGACCGGCGTCGCGGCGATCTCGAGTGGTCGCAAGTACGTCGGCATCGACGTCGACGAGAACTACCTCGACCTCACGACGCGCCGCATCGCTGGCGCGAGATAGCGTGCGCGCGCTCATCGTCCTGCTGCTGCTCCTCTTCGGAGCAGCGGCGCACGCCGACGACATCCAGAAAGAGGTCCCCGAGGAGTTCCCCGGCAAGCACGAGCTGTCGGCGCACCTCGGCTACCAGCTCGGCTTCGGCGGCAAGGTGGGCAACCCCGATGGCGCACGACTCACCGCGGAGTACGCCTATCGCTTCCATCGCCTCGTCTGGTTCGACGTCCAGCTCGGCCAGACCTTCGGCGCCGGCGCACGCACCGACGCCTGCCCGGGGAGCTCGCAGCAGCTCTGCTATCGCGGTGGCTGGGCGAGCGAGCTCGCCGTGGGCGTGAAGGTGAAGATCCCGACGCGCATCCCGGTCGTCGTCGAGATCCCGATCCTCGTCGGCATCGTCGGTCTCTACGACCGCGCCTGCGCCGACGACGCCGTCGGCATCCCGGTCGGTCGCACGGGCGTCGGCGTGAAGTACTTCATCAAGAAGTGGGTCGGCGTCGGCGCCGGCATCGACTTCGACTTCGGTCCCGCATTCCACCAGGCAACTGCATGCAAGAGCGGCGGTCGCTACACCGATCTCTACGGCGCCTTCGACTTCAACATCGGCGCGGAATTCATACTGTGAAAGAAACCGCCGCCGCGGTTGGCGCGGAAAGTGGAACGCCGCACGCAAACGGCGCATCGTAGAGTCCCTATTAGGAGGTCTTGCGTGAAGCGTCTCGCGTTGTTGGCAGTGATCCTGGTTACGAGCCTCGGGGGTATGGCGCTCCCCGGCGTCGCGCAGGCCGAACCCATCCAGAAGGACGGACCGGAAGCGTGGCCCGGCAAGGTCATGATCGGCGTCGCACCGCTGGGCGTCTCGGCGGACTTCACGAACCACTACAACGGCTACATCGGGTACGCGGGCGATGGATACGGGTCGTACAAGTTCGGCTTCAACGTCGCCGGCATCATCGCCGACATGCAGAAGCTCACCATCTGGCTCGGTGGCGAGCTCAACTTCGGCGGGCGCGCCTACTTCGCGCAGGTCGAACCCGGCATCTTCGTGCAGTTCACGCTCGAGAAGCTGCTGCGCATCCCTCTCGTGCCGATCATCACGGCCGGCGTCTCGGGTCCAATCTTCAAGCCGTACGGCGCGGGTAACCCCGGCCTCGGCGGTGCGTTCGAGCTCAAGATCGGCGTGGGCGTGTACTACTTTCTCACCCGGCACATCGGCCTCGGCGCCGAGACCCACCTGGCGTTCGGTCCCGGCTTCGTCGACGACGGCTTCGGCGGTCACAACACCATCTTCGGTGGTTACTTCGACTTCCTGGCCGGCGCGAAGTTCGCCTTCTAGAATCTTCCAATCGGCGCCGCGAGCCTGGCGCTCGTCGGCGCCTGTAACCGCAACGCTTCCACGCGCGGTCCATCCTTCTTGCGCTGCGCACCGACCACGAGCGTCGGGACCCCGGTTGCGAACGCGGCCTTCGTGGCCACTCCGGGCGCGATATCGTCGTGGAGCGACCGGCGTTCGATGAGGCACAGATCGCCGCAGTTCTGGTCGTGGTGCGGGTGCGTGCCCACCACGGCGCACGCGACGGCGAGCGCGGCCCCTGCGGCCACGACTGCAGCACCGACTGCGAACGCGACAGGGTT
Organism: Myxococcales bacterium; assembly: GCA_043729375.1. Classification (GTDB taxonomy): domain Bacteria; phylum Myxococcota_A; class Polyangia; order Palsa-1104; family Palsa-1104; genus JBDTCO01. The sequence continues at coordinate 2,315 of JAYTLP010000455.1, read as the reverse complement.
GCTGACCTCCCGATGAATCTTGGCCGGAAGGTGCGCGCCATCTGGAGCGCTCACCGCGGCATGAGCCAGGGTGGAGGTGAGGAGAAATCCCAGGGCAGCGCGTGGGGTCATACCCCGAAGCTCAGCAGGCCGAAGGCCAGTGGCGGTCGCGGCCGTTCTCGCTCGGTCACGAGCCGCGGTCGACGACCGGGTGTCGAGCCCTCGACAACACCGTCAACTTTCGCGAGACGTTCCGCGGAGCGCGGCGTCCACGACGAAGAACAGCGCGAAGAGCGCATCCTCCGACGACGCCGTGCCGCCTTGCGCCCGCTCCGTGGTCTCGCGAAACCGCTGGTACCGCTCGCCGGGTAGCCCGAGCAGGAGCGCCCGCATCACCGGTCCCTCGCCGGCCTTGGCAGAGACTCCGAAGCTCACCTCGTCGAATAGCTTCTCCGCCGAGCTCACGGCGTTGGCATAGTCGCTCCGCGAGATCTGGTACTCGACGGTCACGATCGCGTCGCGGGCCGGCCCCGGAGGCACCAGCTCGGAGAAGCTCGCAACACCTCGCGCCGCGTGCTTGACCTTGTCCTTGTCCTCGGGCTCGAGCGGCTGCAGCACCAGATCCGGTGCAGCCGCTTCTTCTGCGTTGCGCTCCGCGAGCGCCTGGAGCGACGCCGCGATGGAGTCGGCAGTCTCCGTCGTCGGGGTGCGCTGCGAGCTCGGTGGGGACTCGAGCTTCTCGCTGTCCGGGTTGACCACGGGAGGCGCGCGCCACACGCCGCGGCGTCGCAGATCGGTCAGAACGAGCGTGGTGATGCTCTTCAGCGCCTCGAAGACGCCCTGGCCGGTCGTCGCGTTGGTCTCGAACGACGGCGCGCCGTGCTTGTTGAGCGCGTCGTTCATCTCCACGACGCCGAGCACGTCCGGCGCGTCGCGCTTGTTGAGCTGGAAGAGATGCGGGATCTCCGTGAGTGAGGTGCCTTGCTCCGCGAGGTTCTCGTCGAGGTTCGCGAGCGACTCGATGTTCGCCTGCTCGCGATCGCGCTGCGAGTCGGCAACGAAGATGAGGCCGTCGGCGTTCGCCAGCACGAGCTTGCGCGTGGAGTTGTAGTGGACCTGCCCCGGCACGGTGTAGAGCTGCACGCGGATGGTGTAGCCGCGTAGCTTGGGAAGCTTCACGGGAAGAAAGTCGAAGTAGAGCGTGCGATCGGAGCCCGTCGCCAGGGAGACGAGCTGCCCGCGCGCGTCGGGCTTTATTGCCCTGTGAATGCACTGAAGCGAGCTCGTCTTCCCGCCGAGGCCCGGCCCGTAATAGACCAGCTTGATCGAGACTTCACGCGAGTACAGATTGACGGAGCTCAAGCCCCTTCAGGCTATCACGCCGCCGTCAGTGACTCGACCTCGTCGGCTTCCTTGGGGATGGCAGCCGTGAGGTTGATGCGCCCCGTCGCGGTGACCAGGATATCGTCCTCGATGCGAATGCCGATGCCACGATACTCGTGCGGAACGTCGGTGCAAGCGGCCGAGACGTAGAGGCCGGGCTCGACGGTGAGGATCATGCCGGCCGCGAGCGGCCGCGCCTTGCCACCGATGCTGTACGAGCCGACGTCGTGCACATCGAGGCCGAGCCAGTGCGACGTGCGATGCATGTAGAAGCGCCGGTATGCGCCGCTCTCGACCAGCGCGGCGGGGTCACCGTGGAGGAGCCCGAGCTCCACGAGCCCCTTCGTGAGCAGCTCGACCGCCAGGGCGTGGATGCCCTCGATGGTGGCGCCGGGACGCACGGCGTCGATGCACGCCTTCTCCACGGAGAGCACCACATCGTACATGCGGCGCTGCGCGGGCGAGAAGCGAGCGCCGACGGGGTACGTGCGCGTCACGTCGGCGGTGAAGCCATCGACCTCGCAGCCTGCGTCGACGAGGAGCAGCTCGCCCTGCACGAGCGGCATTGCGTTGTCGACGTAGTGGAGGATGGTGGCGTTGTCGCCGCCGCCGCAGATGGTGCCGTAGCCCGCGTGCCCCCCGTGGCGACGAAACGTGTAGTCGACGAGCGCCTCGATCTCGTACTCCATGACCCCGCCGCGGGCGGCGCGCATCGCGGCCGTGTGCGCCTCGGCGGTGATCTCGACCGCGCGCGCCATCGTGGCGAGCGCAGCGTCGTCCTTCACGAGGCGCTGCTCGTGCAATGTCGTACGCAGGTCGGAGATGCAGCGTGGCACGCGCATACCGCGACGCTCGGCGGTCCGCAGGGTCGAAAGCGCGCCATTCACCACCTCGTCGACGCTGCGATCGAGCCCCGGCACATAGTGCACCGTGTCTGCCCCGTCGAGAAGCTT
>JAYTLP010000454.1:0-3926 GCA_043729375.1 Myxococcales bacterium | reverse complement strand
AGTTGCCACCCAGCATCGCGGACAGGTCAGCGCCGACGGTCTGCATGGTCAGCCCCATCGAGGCCACGCGGTCTCGATCGATCACGATCTCGCCCTTGGCCTGGTCGATGCGCACATCGGTCAGCGGCGGAAAGGCAAACTGCCCGCTCTTCGCAGCGGCCTGCACGAGCTGCTCCGCGTAGCGAATGAGCTCTTCGTGGCTCGCCGTCGAGGCGATGACGAACTCCACGGGGAACGTGCCGGGGTTCGGGAGAGCGGGCGGCAAGAACGCCGGGGCGCGAACGCCCGGGATCGTCGCGAGCTTCTTTGCGACTTCCTCCTGGATCCCGAAGATGCTGCGCTTCCGCTCCCCCCAGGGCTTGACGAGCATGCCGCCGAAGCCGTTCGACGGGAACGTGAGCTGGAAGCTGTGGTCGAACTCGGGCGTCTCGAGATAGATCTTGTTCATCGCCTCGGTGAACGGGGCGAGCTGCTCGAGCGTGGCGTTGGGTGGGACGTCGATCGCGCCGAAGACCACGCCCTGGTCTTCGTTGGGCGCAAGCTCGCCCGGCGAAAGCAGGTACAGCGGCACCACGAGCAGCGACAGCACGATCCACACCGTGTAGACGAGCCCGCGCATCGAGAGCGTGGCGTCCAGCAGCCGGGCGTATCCACGTCGCACCGCGCTGAACGCGCGGTCGACGATGCGAACCATGACTCCCTGGCCGTGGTCCGCACGCAGGAGCCGCGAGGACATCATCGGTGACAGCGTCACGGCGACGACCCCGGAGATGAAGACGGCCCCCGCGAGGGTGAACGCGAACTCGCGGAACAGCGCGCCGGTGAGGCCACCCTGCAGGCCGATGGGCGTGTACACGGCCGCGAGCGTGATCGTCATCGAGATGATCGGCGCGAGGAGCTCGCGCGCACCGAGCAGCGCGGCGTCGAACGGAGATTTGCCCTCGGAGATGTGACGCTCGACGTTCTCGACGACGACGATCGCGTCGTCGACCACGAGCCCGACCGCGAGCACGATCGCGAGTAGCGTGAGCAGGTTCAGCGTGAAGCCGAAGGCCTGCATCAAGAACACGGCGCCGATGAGCGACACCGGGATGGCCGTGAGAGGGACGAGCACCGTGCGGAACGAGCCGAGGAACAGAAAGATGACGACGATGACGATGAGCACGGTCTCGATCAGCGTGTGCTCCACCTCGTGAATCGCGTTGTTGATGTAGCCGGTGGAGTCGAACGCGACGTCCGCCTCCATGCCCGTCGGCAGCTCCTTGCGGACGATCGCGATCTCCGCGCGCACCCTGGCGATGACGTCGAGCGAGTTGGCGTTGGGCAGGACCCACACGCCCATGAAGACCGCCTTCTTACCGGACAGGCGCACGTCCTGGTCGTACGAGTCGGCGCCGAGGACGACGTCGGCGATGTCCTCGAGGCGGATGAGCGTGCCCCCCTGCTCCCGCAGCACGAGCTTCTTGAACTGGTCGAGCGACTCGAGATTCGTCGAAGCCGTGAGGTTGAGCTGGATCAGCTGGCCCTTCGTCTGACCGACTGCGGACAGGTAGTTGTTCGCAGCGAGCGCGGCGCGAACCTGCGCCGGCGTGACGTTCAGCGAAGCCATGCGATCGGGCTTGAGCCACGCGCGGATGGCGAAGGTGCGTCCTCCTAGGATGTCGGCACGCTGCACGCCCTCGAGCGCCGAAAGCCGGGGCTGGACCACCCGGATGAGGTAGTCGGTGACTTGGTTGTCCGCGAGGATCGTCGAGTCGAACGCCAGGTACATCGCCGCCGTGACCGAGTCGGAAGGCTCGATATTGATGGCCGGTATCTCGGCTTCGGGAGGGAGGTCCGCGCGCACCTGGTTCACGCGTGCGCTGACGTCGGCGAGCGCGTTCGCCGCGTTGAAGTTGAGCTTGAGCCGCACGTTGATCGTGGACAGCCCTTGCACGCTCTGGGACTCGATGTAGTCGATGCCATCGGTGGCAGCGATCGCTCGCTCGAGAGGCGTGGTGATGAAGCCGCGTACGAGATCGGCGCTCGCGCCGACGTACGCCGTGCGCACGGTCACGCTGGCGCTCTCGAGCTTGGGGTACTGCCGCACGTTGAGGGAACGCACGGCCTGCAGGCCCGCGATGATGATGACGAGGTTCACGACGATCGCCAGCACCGGCCGCCGAACGAAGACATCGGTGAGGCGCATCAGCGATTCTCGACGTGCGGCGCTTGCTCCGGCGTCGGCTTGATGTCGTTGTTCACGATCACGCTGCCGCCGTTGCGGAGCTTGAACGCGCCCACGGTCACGATCTGCTGGCCGGCGCTGATACCGTCGGTCACCACGACGAAGTCACCTCGCGCCTGGCCGGTGCGCACGAACTGCTGGCGCGCCGCGAGCACCGGCTTGCCATCGTCCGTCGTGACTGTGTGGCCGGCCGTGTCCTTCTTCGGCTCGACGACGAAGATGGAGTCGCCGTAGGTCGCGTGCACGAGCGCAGTGTTCGGCACGATGGTCACCTCGGCCTTGTCACCGAGCTGGATGAGCACGTTCACGAACATCCCCGCGCGGAGCGTGTCGTCCTTGTTCGTGATGCTGGCGCGCAGCTTGAGTGACCGCGTCGCCGAATCCACGGTGGGGTCGATGGCGCCGACGATGCCGTCGAGAGCGACGCCTTTTGCGTCCGTGAGCGACACCTTCACCGGCGTGCCGACCCTGACCGCGGCGAGCTGCTGCTGCGGCACGGAGAAATCCACATAGACCGAGCCGACGGACTCGAGCCCGGTGACCGCGGTGCCCGGGTTGAGGTACTGACCCAGGTTCACCTGGCGGATCCCGAGGCGCCCGTTGAACGGCGCACGCACCGTCTTGCGGTCGATCTGCGCCGCGAGCGCGCCGAAGTCCGCCTTCGACGTCTTGACCTGGGCCTCGTCGGCGTCGAGCTGCGACTTCGCGACGGCTTCGCTGACGAGGAGCTTTCGCGTCCGCGCGATGCCTACCTCGGCGAGATCGCGACGCGCCGCGGCCGAGGCGAGCTGCGCGCGCTCGACGCTGGTGTCGAGCTCGACGAGGACCTGGCCTGCGCGCACGAGCTGGCCCGACTCGAAGCGGATCGCGGTGACCAGACCGCCGACCTCGGTCGACACTGCCACGCCGCGGACCGCGGTGACGCTTCCGACCGCGGACATCGTGCGGTCCCATGCGTCCTTGGTCGCGACGGAGGTGCCCACGACCTCGGGCGGCGGACCCGCCTTCTGCATCTTCGCGCCGAAGGCGATGAGCTTGGATATCTGCTTGAACTTCAAGCCGACGAGGAGCGCAACGAGGACGACCAGCCCGAGAACCACCACGACACCGCGACGCATATCCGACCCCCCGCGGCATCAACGGCCGCGGCCGCAAAGTAGATGTCGGCTTGGGATTTACAAGGGGACGCGCGCGCGAATTACACTTCAGTTGCGCGCGATCACTTCTCCCAGTCCCGCCGTACTTCCTCGGCACCGTGGTTGCGGACCTCGACGGTGACCTTCTCCTTCTTCTTCAGGCCCTCGTTCACGAGCTCGACCACGTGGATCCCCGCGCTGATGGAGTAGCCGTCCACGGGTGTCTGGCGGATTCTCGCGCCATCGACATACACGATGGCCCAGGGCCGCACGTGGACCGAGAGCGACCCCGTGCCCGCGGCAGCCGGCGTGGGCGGGACAGCGAGCCTGTCGCGACGCTGCTCCTTGCGCGAGTGACCGCGCTCTTCTTTTTGCGACGTCGGCGCGAGCGAGTGCGGCGCGAGCGAGCGCGGCGCCTCGATGATCTCTTCCGGTGCCGGGCCGCCCGTGCTGCGTGGCGCCGTCGTGGAGTCGAGCTTGGCGCGGAATGGGCGCTCGCCCTCCCCGACGAAGACATCGGCTTCCTTGTCGATGAAGCCGTCGAGCCGGAACCCGACGTGCAG
>JAYTLP010000453.1:0-4268 GCA_043729375.1 Myxococcales bacterium | reverse complement strand
GGCCGGTAGTCGCCGCATCCGCGACCTCTACCGTCCCCAGCCTGCAAGGCGGACATCTACGAGTGCTTATGACCCGGACATGTCGAGTGCTCTCTACAGGCGACGGGGCGACGGTTGACACGCGTCGCGTGGGCCGATACCACCTTGACCCGATGAAGCGCGCGGTGGGCCTCGTGGATCGTCTCTCTGGGTGGGTCGGGTGCGCGCTGGTAGGAGCGCTTCTCGGCGCCGGCTGCGCGCCGACGCAGCCGAGCGGCCCCGGCGTCAAGAGCGAGCGCGCGCCGTACAAGGGTTCGCGGATCCTCTCCTTCACCGACACGTACTCCGTCACCGCCGTCGTCGATGGCGGTCCCGCGCTGTGGGCCGCCAGCAACCAGGGCCTCCTCCGCTGGGACGTGGCGAAGAGCACGTACGGTGCATTCACGCAGAAGGACGGCATCCCGCCCGGGCGCATCCTCGGAGTGACGACTGACCGCGAAGGCGCGGTCTGGGTGGCCACGGCCAAGGGCGTCGCACGCGGCACGCGCACCGGCTGGAAGAGCTACCCGCCGGCACCGGTGGGCGAGTTCATCATCGGCCTTGCCGCGTCCGTCGATCGTGACGAGATCTGGGCAGCCGGTCCGCAAGGCGTCGCGCGCCTCCGCAACGGCACCTGGAACCGCTTCTTCGTCGAGACACCCGTCACTGCGATCTCGATGGCACCAAACGGCGCGCTCTGGCTCGGCACCACCGGCCGCGGCGTGCTGCGAGTCCTGCGCACCGGTGACACCGTCGAGCAATATGGTGTGTCGGAGGGGTGCGAGCCCGACGTGATCCGGGCGATTGTTGCCGGCAACGACTGGGTGCTGGTCGTCGGCGAGAACGCGAAGGGCGCGCGCGCCGCCGTCTTCGACGGTTCGCGCTTCTGGTCGTACGGCATCGACCAGGTGGGCCCGGCCTCCATCGGCACCGCCATCGAATGGGCCGCCCGCGGCGGCAACGACATCTACGCCGGCAAGGACCAGACGTTCTATCGCATCACGCTCAACCAGTTCCCCGCGGATGCGCACGAGGGCAAGCTCCGCTTCGTCCCCCTGCCCACGCGGGTCGTCGGCGCGCGCATGGCGCCGCTCTCGGACAACATCTCCTCGCGCGTGTTCGACACGCTCGAACGTACGGCTCCACCTCCCGTCGCGCCGCGGCCCGCGAACGGCCAGCAACAGCCGGGTCCACCGACAGGACCCGTGCTCTTCGCGCTGCAGGAGAACCAGAAGCTCCCCGAGGGCGTGCTCGGCGTGCAGAGCGGCGATCGCGGTGCGCTCGTGGGCACGCGCTTTCGTGGGATCGTGCGTATCGAAGGCGGCCTGCTCCGCCACTTCCAGACCGAGGACCTGACGGCCGGGGCTGATCGCATCACCGTCGCCTGCACGAAGGGCGACACCGACGACTGCTTTCTTGCGACCGGCGGCGTGCACGCGTGGCGCTTCGACGGCCAGTCATTCGCCGTCGCTGCCGTCGATCCCGAGCCCGGATCACGCGTGCTCGCCATGGTGCGGGACGCTTCGGGCGCCGTCATGGCGATCCACCGCGGCGCAAAGGATTCACTGCTGCGGATATCGCGCGTCGACGACGGCCGCTGGACGCCCGTCGGAATGCAAGGCGTCTCCGTTCCGAGCGGCGCACCCGATCTGAACTTTGCAGCGTTCGCACCCACGGGCAACCTGTGGGTCGGGCTGCGTTACACCGACAGCGAAAAGGACGTGGTCGACTTCGGCGCTGCCGAGATGAACCTCTCGAGCGGCGTCGTGAAGTACCACCGGCTCGATCCGGCACTCCCGCCTTCGCAGCAGCTCCCGAACAACGTCGTTGCACTCGCGTGGCGCGCCGACGACGAGCCGTGGTTCGCGACGCGCTCCGGGGCCGCGCGCCTCCTCGATGGGAAGCTCACGGTCTTCACGGAGAACGACGGCATGGAATCGGAGATCATCCACGACATCGGCGTGGGCCCGAACGGGCAGATCTGGGCCGCCACGGGTAGGGGCACGGGCCACTACGACGGCGCGCGCTGGCACTTCGACAAGCTCGGCGGCTTCTACCTCCCGGCCAACGCCATCGCCCGCGACGACGTGGGCCACACGTTCCTCGGAACCGAAAAGGGCGTGATCTGCTACGGCGCTTGCAGCGACGACATCATCGACTCGAAGCGCGGCCTGGTCGACGACGCGGTGATTGACCTGGCCGTGGACGACAAGCGCCGCGTCTGGGTGCTCACGAAAAAGGGCGTGTCGATCGTCGAACCGTGAGGCGTATCTCGTCGACGTCTCACGTGAAGCACAAAATTTGCGGGGGGAGATCTCACCACCTACCATGGCCACGTCTTCATGCGAGCGCTGTGGCTTCGACGCGTCGGATTCTCCCTTGGTCTGGCGCTCGCGCTCGGCTACCTGCCCTATCGCGTGTATCGCAAGAGCGGCCTGCGTCAGTACGTCGAGCTCTCGCAGGAGCGCCGCCAGCTCGAGAAGCACAACGACGAGCTACGCGCCGAGGCTCGCCGCCTGCGCGCGGAGCTCGAGGCGTTCGGTCGCGCGGGCGAGTCGCGCGCCAAGGGTGCCGAGCTGCCCCTCTTGGTCGTGGAACGCGCTGCGCGTGACGAGCTCGGGCTCGTCCGACCCGGCGAGCTCGTCTTCCAGGTCGTCCAAGGAGCCGCACGATGAGCCTGGGTCGCTTCGCCGAGAGCTCGCTCGATAGGGTCCGGCGCACGCTGCGCGCGGCGCTCCCTTCGCTCGTCGTCGGCATTGGTGCGTGGCTGCTGGCGACCGGCCGCTTCGCGGATGCGCGAGCGCAGCACGGGGCGGCGCTCCCGCTCGGCTATGGCGCGCTCTTGCTGCTGCTCGTCGGCGTACGACTCGTCGACCGGCTGCACGTCGCGTCGCCCTCGCCGCTCGCGCTGCGCGGCCGCAACCGCAACGATCCGCCAGCGCTCGAGGCGCGCCTCGACGTCGAGCTCTCTGCGGCGCTGCTCCTGTCCGCGTACGTCGTCATCGCGCTCACGGGTGGCCTCGCGTCTCCCGTGTACCCACTCGTGTACGCAATGCTCGCGTTCTCGGTCACCTTCCACCGACGGGTGGTTGGCGTCGCGGCCGTGCTGCTGGCGCTCGGGCTCGAGCGCCTGCTCGAGACGGCGTCGCCCGCGTCGCAGGGCACGCTCGCGCTCACGCACTACGGCTTCCTCTCCTTCTTCGCGCTGCTACACGCCGTGTTCCTGCAGGCCGAGGTGCTCCGCCAGCGTCGCGCGCACCGGGTCGAGATCGGTCGCGCCGTCGCGTCGCTGCGCAACGAGGCGCGCGACTTCCGCCTCGTTTCCGCGTCACTCGCCGGTGACCCGCGCACCCGCACGCGCGAGCAGGATCAGGACCGCCTCGCCATCGGGGCCGTCGAGACGATCCACGAGACCCTCTTCTACACGCTCGAGTTGCTCAAGGAGTCGCTCGGCCTGCACACGTGCATCCTCCTGTGGCTCGACGACACCGGCGAGCGCCTCAAGGTGAAGGAGCTCGTCACGGACTCCGACTGCGTGACCGAGGTTCCGCTCCCGGCGAGCGCCGGAGCGCTGGGTACGATCGTGAAGAACCGCCTGCTCGTCAGCCTGAAGGACCCGAAGCGCAGCCACCTGCCGTACTACTCCGGCGAGGCGTCGGTCGACTCCTTCCTGGGCGTGCCGGTCATCGAGGACGGGCACCTGCGCGGCGTGCTGTGCGCCGATCGCGCGCCGGGTGTCGATGGCAAGAGCCACCCGTTCGGCCCGCGCGACGAGGCGCTGCTCGTCGGCGCCACGGAGCAGCTGCTGCGCGCGATCCGCTCGGAGCGCGTCTTCTCCGCGGTGGAGCGTGGCAAGTACGAGCACGAGCGCTTCTTCGCGGCGCTCTCGCAGCTCAACCGCGCACTCACCGAAGGCCAGGTCTGCGAGACGACGTTCGAGGCCGTGAACGAGTTTGCCGAGTTCGACTTCGGCGCCATCACTCTCTTCGACAAGGCGACACGAAAGCACACGGTCCTCGCCTCGCACGGCGACGTGCCGAAGGGTGTGGCAGGGCTCGAGTTCCTCGAGAATGCAGGGCTCGTGTCGATGGTGGTCAAAAACAAGCACTTCCTGCCTGCCGGTGGCGAGATGCGCGACAAGGACGCGCTCGTGTTCAACCGCAAGGTGCGCATGGGCGGGATGGAGTCGCTGCTCATCCTCCCGCTCATCGTCGCCGACGAGGCCGTTGGCTCGTTCGCCGTGGCGGCCA
>JAYTLP010000452.1:0-3875 GCA_043729375.1 Myxococcales bacterium | reverse complement strand
GCATCGACGACGAGCTGCGACGCCGGACCATCGAGCGGGTCCTGAAGGCTCTGCCGCCGGAGCCCAACCCGCCCATCACGGAGAGCTTCCTCATCGAGGTGCGCGACGTTGCGCAGCTCGATGTGCGATTCGATCGCGTGGTCGTACCCGCGCTGACGGTTCCCGTGCTCGACGTCGTCGCCGAAGTGGTCGCGCAGTCCGTGGCCATGGATTACTACGCGCACGACGTCGATCAGATCGAGACGCAGTTCGATCGCATCGTCGAGCGGTTGCGCAGCGGCAAGCGATCGGAGTCGGTCGGCAAGCTCACGCAGTTCATCGGTGTGTGCATCGCGGTGCGCAACGACGTCATCTCGACGCTCGCGCTCTTCGACAAACCGGAGGCGACCTGGGAGAACGAGCAGCTCGATCGCCTGTGGACCGGAATGCGGCACCTCCTCGAGCTCGACGATCGCTACCGCAACCTCGAGGCGAAGCTGCGACTGTTCCAGGAGAACCTCGTGGTGCTCGTGGATCTGGCCCGCCAGCGCCACACGCTCGCGCTCGAGTGGGCCGTGGTCCTTCTCATCCTGTTCGAGACGGCGGTGATGGTGTGGCAGACGCTCCGGCCCGGACATTGAGCCTGGTCGTCGATGTCGTCGTCGCTGCAGTAGACGCCGCTTCCACAGTCGCGGAGGTGCTCGCTGGCCTGTCGTCCCAGCACGTGCGCCACGTGTACGTGGTCGACCGACCGGGCGGCGCGGCCGCGCGGGTCGCGATGGATCACGGCGTCACCGCAATCGCCGAGCCGGGGCGCGGCTACGGCGCGGCGTGTCGTCGTGGCGCAGCTCACGCCGCGCGCGCCGTTCCGCCGCCCGACGTGCTCGTGTTCATGCACGGCGGCGGCGCCGACGATCCCGCCGAGGTCGACTCCCTCGTGCGACCCATCGATAGGCAGGGCATGGACCTGGTCATCGGCTCGCGCGCGCTCGGCGAGGACGACGCGCCGGCCGGCCTGCGCGATCGAGTCGGTCGCGAGGTGGCCATCGGCCTCATCCGCGCCATCTACGGCCAGCGCTACACGGATCTGGGTGGCTTCCGCGCGATTCGTTTGCCTGCGCTCGTGTCACTCGGCGTGAGCGACGACGGTCCCGGCTACAACGTCGAGATGCAGGTCAAGGCCGTCAAGAGTGGCCTGCGCGTGGCTGAAGTTCCCGTGCACCGCCGGCGCTCGTCTCCGCGGCCCGCGCCGACTCTTCGCGAGCGCGCCGTCGCATCCACGAAGATTCTCTACACGATCCTCCGGCACTCGACGGCACGATGAGCACGCTCGTGGTCTTCGCGCGGGTGCCGGAGCGCGGACGCACGAAGACGCGGCTCGCGGTAACCATCGGCGACGACGCGGCGCTGCGGCTGTACGAGGCATTTCTCGACGACACGCTCGCGGTCGCAGCGGCTGCAGCGGCGATGTCGGGCGCAGAGCTCGTGGTCGCGGTCGCGGGCGACGGCTGGACACGGGGACCGTTCATCTCGCAGCCGTCCGGTGATCTCGGCGCACGCATGTGCGCGCTGGTCGACGCCTACGTCGGGCGCGGCGCGGTCTGCATCGTCGGTTCGGATGCACCCACGCTCGCGCCCGCGCAGATCGCGCGAGGGTTCTCGCTGCTCGCCGAGCACGAGGTCGTCGTGGGCCCGGGCGTCGACGGAGGGTACTGGCTCATCGGTGCACGGCGCTCCATCTCCGAACTGACGGGTTCGATGCCGTGGTCCACGCCGGCCGTGCTCACAGAGACCCTGACGCGCCTGCGCGGGCGCTCTGTCGGGGTCGCCGACTTCTGGTACGACGTGGACGAGGCCGCGGATCTCGCGCTACTGCGCGCGCACCTCGGCTTTCTGCCGGTCGAGGTTGCGCCCGCCACGCGCCGTGCGCTCGCGATGCTCGCCGGGTAGTCGCAGCCGCCCGAAATTCTGCTAGGGTCCGGCCCCCATGGACGGCGACGCACCGCTACTGCGCTACGCTCGTGACTTCTCGGCGGGCACCGTGCTCTTCGAGGAAGGCGAGCTGGGCGACGAGATGTACGTAATCCAGGCGGGCCGGGTGCGCCTCACGCGCAGGGTGCGCGGTGTGCCCCAACACATGGCGACGCTGCCGCCCGGCGAGTTCTTCGGTGAGCTGGCCATCATCAACGACCGCGCGCGCTCGGCCACGGCCACCGTGCTCGAGGACTCCACCTTGCTCGTCCTGGACGCGCAGATGTTCGAGGCGCTCGTGCGCGGCAATGCCGAGATCGCGATGAGGCTCATCAAGCGCCTTGCGGTCCGCCTCCAGCATGCGAACGCGCAGGTGGAGGTGTTGCTCGTTCGCGACGGTAACCACCGCGTCGTCCGTCAGCTGCGCCTGCTCGCAGAGACGGCCGGCGTCCACGATGGTCCGGGCACGCGCATCGATGTGTCCGACGACGAGCTCGCCGCGCTGTGCAACCTCTCGCTGGACGAGATCCGCCTGAGCCTCGAGCGGCTCCAGCGCGCGCGCCTCGTGTGGCGCGAGGGGGCGTCGCTGTTCGTGCACGAGTCGCAACGGCTCGGCGAGTTTCTCGAGTTCTTGGAGTTGAAGGAGCGCTTCGGCGGCTGACGACATGGCCTGGTGGTCACGAACCAAAGAGAAGAAGCAGCAGCCGGCGAAGTCCGAGAAGATCAGCATCCCCTCGGGCCTCTTCCAGAAGTGCGACTCGTGCGGTGCCACGCTCGAGAGCGAACGTGTGCGCGACGCGCTGTACTGCTGCCCGCGCTGCGATCATCACTTCGCGATGCCCACCGAGGCGCGTATCCAGCTCCTGTGTGACGAGGGCTCCTGGCACGAGGAGGACACGGGCATGCGCCCGGTAGATCGCCTCGGCTTTACCGACGGCAAGAAGTACGCGGACCGCCTCGTCGCGACGCAGCGCAAGAGCGGCATCAACGACGCCTTCCGCGCCGGCTCCGCCACGCTCGACGGCCAGCGCATCGAGGTCGGCGTGTTCGCGTTCGAGTTCATGGGTGGCTCCATGGGTTCCGTCGTGGGCGAGAAGATCGCGCGCCTCTTCGAGCGCGCCGCCGAGAACCGCTGCGCGGCGATCGTGTGCAGCGCGTCGGGTGGTGCCCGCATGCAGGAGGGCATCCTCTCGCTGATGCAGATGGCGAAGACCACCGCGGCCCTCGCGCGCCTCAAGGCCGCCGGCCTGCCGTACTTCTCGGTGCTCCTGCACCCGACGACGGGTGGCGTTGCCGCCTCGTTCGCGATGCTGGGTGACGTCATCCTCGCCGAGCCCGAGGCACTCATCGGCTTCGCAGGTCCTCGCGTCATCGAGCAGACCATCCGTCAGCGCCTGCCGGCCGGCTTCCAGCGCTCCGAGTTCCTGCTCGATCACGGCATGATCGACGTCATCGTGCGTCGCAGGGAGCTGCGTCAGCGCATCTCCACGCTCGTCGGACACCTCACACCGAGCGCCTGAGTGTCGTCATACGAGCGGACGCTGGCGCGGCTGTTCGCGCTGCGACGGTTCGGTGTGCGGCCAGGGCTGGACGCGATCTCCGTTGCGCTCGCGCGACTCGGGGACCCGCAGCGCGCCTTCGACGTCGTCCATGTCGCGGGCTCGAACGGCAAAGGCTCGACGTCGGCGATGATCGAGTCGATCCTGCGAACCGACGGGAGGCACACCGGTCTCTACACCTCGCCGCATCTCGCGCGCTTCACCGAGCGCATCCGCGTGGGGGGCGTTGAGCTCGATCGTGATGCCGTCGCGCCGCTGTACGAAGAGGTGTCCGCGGCGGGGCCCGAGCTGACGTTCTTCGAGCTCGTGACCGCCATGGCCTTCCTCGCATTCCAGCGCGCGGGCGTCGAAGTGGCGGTGGTCGAG
>JAYTLP010000451.1:0-4520 GCA_043729375.1 Myxococcales bacterium | reverse complement strand
ACCGCCATGAGCACGCAGAACGCCGGCGCGGCGAAGCCACCGAATGTTCCCGTGACGAGGCCGACACCGGATGCGTGCACGTCGGGACGCAGCCATGCGTCGCTGGCGTGGGTGACGATCATGGCGAGCACGGCCAGGCCCCGCACCGCGTCGACGGCATGAGCACGACCTGCACCGGCGCGGGCGGGCGTGCTCATGAACGATGGACCCGCCAAGAGCCGACGATGCGCACGATGATCATGAAGGGGCAGAGTTTGGCCTTGACGTGTGGCGAGCGAGAAGGCATTTATCGGACCGCTTCGGGCTCATAGCTCAATTGGTAGAGCAGCGGACTCTTAATCCGTTTGTTGAAAGTTCAATTCTTTCTGGGCCCACCACCACCGGACACTGCGCAGTACCGACAAGGACCCGCGAGGGTCCTTTTGTCGTTTCAAGGGTCCTGGCCGCGGCCGTTCGCTCCGTATGCGCGTTGCCGACGTGAAGTCGTCAGCCCGTGGTGAAGTCTCGACGGACGCCGATACCTCGCGTCTGTCAACCTCTCATGATCATTTCGTTTCTGCGTGGCTTTGCTCGTCGCATCGCCTTGAACGCGCGACCGGCTCGGCCGTCCCGATTCGCCTGCGCTGGACCTGCAACCGCGGGTCGAGCTGGCTCGCGTCCACACGGAGAAAGTAGCGGGCGGCGTCGTACCGGGGCCAGGGGTCGCGGCTCTCCCGACGTGGTGGCCGGCTCCGTGGTCTCCGCGTCGTCTTCTGACCCGAAGAGCGTACCCACCGCGCTGTGCGTGCCCGCTCGAGCGAAGGGTGTTGAGGGGTCCGGGTCGCCACACTGGGGCGTGGCGCCACGTCTGTCGCACGGATAGTCCGGCGTTTGCGGGCTCCATGTGCGGTCTCCACATTGCAATCACTCCTGGCAGGGGTGTTCATGCTTTATCCAGCAGCAGGCTTTATTATCTGGCTCTTCCTCGGCGGCCTCGTCGGCTTTCTCGCCTGCAAGGTCACGCGAAACACCGGCACGTACGGCACCATGTCCAGCGTCGGCGCCGGCGCGGTGAGCGCGGTTCTCGCCGGCTTCATCACGTCCTTTTTCTTCCGGGGCGAGCAGAGCACCGGCGGCTTCTGGGCCGGTATCGTCATCTCGCTCGCTGCAGCGCTGCTCGGTGTAACGGTCCTCCGGATCGTCTCGCCACGCGGCACCGTCACGACCATCCGCTAGTTCAGCTCCGCCGGCGGAAACGACGAAGCGTCGACGACCAAGAGGTTGCCGGCGCTTCATCGTTTTCGGGTTCGGCTCGCGGACATGAAAAAGCGCCGGCGGTCTCGAGGTCCGCCGGCGCTCCGATGGTTGTGTGAGTGGATTTACGAGTGCGACTCGAACGTCTTGGTGTCCTTGGAGGGCGTCGACTCGCGAGAAATCCCGCCTTCGCCGCTCATGCGATCGAGCTGGTTGTCGTCCGTCTCCTCGCTCGCGTCGTCCTTCTTCACGAGCTCCTTCACCAGGTTCCGCAGCTGCGAGCCCGTGTACGGCGTGAGCGCAGCGACGAGGCCGGCACCTACCACCATCCCGCCGATACCCCACAGGAACGACAACCCCACCGACGACCTACGCTTTTCGAACAAAGCCATATCCGCACCTCCGAGCCCTCTCGCTCTGCACGCGGCGTGCCGGGCTCGCTACTCCCAGCGCAGGCCGGCCACGGGCTCGAGCGCTGCGGCGCGGTACGCGGGGTACACCGTGGCGAGAAGGCAGATGAGCATCGTGACGCCCGTGGTGTACGCGACCTCGACGTAGCTCACCGTCACCGGCAGCTTGTCGATGAGGTAGACGTGCGGATCGAGCGCGTACCCGAAGCGCGCGACGATCGAGCACAGCAGCAGGCCGAGGCCTACGCCGAGGAGCGCGCCGACGACACCGATGGTGAGGCCGGCGACCTGGAAGATGCGGGCGGCGCCCCAGGGCGGCAGGCCCATCGACTTCAGGATCGCGACCTCGCGGGTCTTGTCCACGACGAGGACCGTGAGCGCGGCAACGATGTTGAACGCCGCCACGACGACGATGAGCGTCAGCATGATGAGGAGCACGACCTTCTGCGTGCGCACCGCGGAGAAGAGGTTGTGGTTGAGGTCCTGCCAGTCGATGACGCGGTAGGGAGAGCCCCCGAGCTTCTCGGAGAGCGCGGCGGCGATCTGCGGTGCGCGATCGAGGTCGTCGAGGCGCAGCTCGACGCCGGTGACGTAGTCGCTGCCGCCGAGGAGCGCCTGGGCGTCCTTGAGCGCGACGTAGGCGAGCCGCCGGTCGTACTCGTCGAAGCCGGCGTAGAAGATGCCGACGACGCGGTACTGGCGCGACTCCGTGCGCCCGGCGCCCGAGGGCTGGTCGCCCATGACGAGGTCGTTGGGCACGACGACGCGGAGACGGTCTCCGACCTTCACCTTCAGCGTCTTTGCGAGCTCGCGGCCGATGAGCATGGGGCGCGCGGGGTCGTCGGTCTGCGGCGCGTCGAGGTCCGAGAGCTTGCCCTGGATGAGCTTGTCGGCAACGTCGAGGACGGCGCCCGAGCTGGCCGGGTCGATGCCCTTGACGAGCGCGCCCGATGTGCCGCGCCCGGAGCTCAGCAGCATCTCGTCGAACGTGAAAGGTGCTGCTGCAGCCACGTGAGGGGACGCAGCCGCGCTCTTCAACACGTCGCGCCACTCGCTGAAGTCGCGCCCGTACTTCAGCACGACGACGTGCGCGTTGACGCCGAGGACCTTCTGCTTGAAGGAGAGCTGGAAGCCGCTCATCACCGACAGCACGACGGTGAGCGCGGCCACGCCGAGCGCGACACCGACGATCGACACCGTGGTGAAGATGGAGCAGAAGTTCAGCACCGCCGAGAAGATGAAGACGATGGTGCTCGGCACGAGGAGCGCAGCGCCGAGGCGCACCTGCGAGAACGCGAACAGCGCCACGAGACCCGCAACCATGCCGAGGAAGCTGACGCCGGCAGCAAGGGCCGCACCGCGACCAGCCTGGCGGCGATACAGGTAGCGCCACCCGAGGAACAGCTCGTACGCGCCGCCCACTAGCGCCCCTTCCAGACGGGCGCGCGCTTCTCGAGGAACGCGGTCAGCCCTTCCTTCGAGTCCTCTGTGGCGATGACACGGCCGAGCCCTCGCTCGAGCTCGCGCAGCGACGCCTCGAGGTCGCGGTCCTGCGTGTCGTGGAACGCCGTGAGCCCCATGCCGAGGATGAGCGGGCTCTTGCTCGCGAGCTTGTCGACGAGCGCCTGCACCTCGGCCTCGAGACGTTCGCGCGGAACCGCGCGCGTGACGAGACCCATGCGCTCGGCGGCCGCGGCGTCGATGCGCTCGCCGGTCACGAGGAGCTCGAGCCCGTGCTTGCGGTTCACGTTGCGGAAGATCGTTGCGGTGATCATCATCGGCCACAGCCCGACGTTGATCTCGGGGGTGGCGAAGCACGCGTCGTCCGCGGCGATGGCGAGGTCACATGCGACCACGAGCCCGAGCCCTCCCGCCATCGCGTGGCCGTTGACCATCGCGATCGACGGCTTGCCGAGGCGCGCGAGCGCAAGATTGAGGTCAACGTAGGTGCCGGGCAGGCGGAACTCCGACGCCGTCGCCTCGAGCGGTGTGCCGCCCTTGCCCATCGTGCCGAGGTCGCCGCCGCTGGAGAAGACCTTGCCGGCGCCGGTCACGACGACGACGCGCACGGCCTCGTCGTGCTTGGCAGCGTCGAGCGCGTGCAGCAGCTCACCGATGGTGGACGGCCCGATGGGGTTGCGGCGCTCGGGTCGGTTGAGCGTGATCTTGCCGGCGCTGCCGACGCGCTCGTAGACGATATCGGTGTAGCCCATGCGGTCGCGAACCCTATCAGGAAGCCCGTTCCTTGACACCTCTTCCGACGGGACGCTAGCGTCGGACCATGACGTCGCGTCTGCGCTGCACGCACGCGCTCCTGGCGGCGCTGGTGCTCGCGAGCGGTGCGGCGAGGGCCGACGACAACGACCTCACGCTCGAGCGGCTCATCGGGCACCCCGCGCTTCCCGGCACGGCACCGACCGTCACAACGGCGACGCGCAGCCGGTACGTCGGCTTTGTGTCGCAGCTCGGGGTCGTGCTCGCGCCACGCCTCGTGCAGCCCGCCGACTCGCTCGGGTGGTCCGGGTTCGCGGTCGACTTCGACGCGAGCGTGACGCAGATCGATCGAGACGCGGACACGTGGCAGCGAGGCGTTGTGCGCGTGCGCAGCGCGTATCTGCCCGTCATCGGCGCGACGGTGCGCAAGGGCCTGTGGCTCGGCGCGCCGCAGCTCGAGCTCTCGTTCGGTGGTCACCACCTCTCCGACTCCGGCCTGCACACGCTCGAGCTCGGCGCAAAGCTCGCGCTGCACGAGGGCTTCCACGGCTGGCCGGTGCCCTCGGTCGCGGTGCGCGTCGCGGTCGCGCAGCTCTTCGGCACGCCCGAGCTCGGCATGACCGTGCTCGACGCGGGCCTCGTCGTCTCGAAGCGCTTCGCCGT
>JAYTLP010000450.1:0-3037 GCA_043729375.1 Myxococcales bacterium | reverse complement strand
GGTCGGACACCAGCTGCCCCTCCGTCATGTACGCACGGAGGATGCGCTCTTTCATCTCGCCGCCGCACCCGCGCTCCGTGGCGAAGTGGACGACTCGATGCCCGTCGAAGGTGTTGCCGGACCGGACGAGGTCGAAGCGGAGCTCGAGGCCGTCCTCCTTGGCCATGAGCGTCATGTCACGAAGCCTTGCGTCGGCGGCCTCGACGGGAATCCCGTACTTCTGCGCGATATGCTGCGACTGGCTGACGGAGGGATCGCGCATCGGCGGTGCCTCGGGATCGAGCTCGAATGCGCGCCAGGTGATCTCGACCTCGTGCGGGAAAGTTGCGAGCGCGCGCTCGAGGCGACGCTTGCCGACGTAGCACCAGGGGCAGGCGATGTCCGACCAGATGTCGATGCCGAGCTTCTTCATCGAACGAACGTGAGTCGCCTGCCCAGGCGCAGCAATCCTACTTCGACCTGTCGGCGACTAGGCCGCGCTTCGTCATCAGTGGCTCCACGGCGGGCTCGTGACCCCGGAACGCAAGGTAGAGGTCGTGCGCGTCAACGGTTCCGCCGCGCGAAAGCACTGCATCGCGGAACCGCTTGCCGTTCTCTGCCGTCATGCCTCCGTGCTCGCCGAACCACGCGAACGCATCGGCGGCGAGTACCGCTGTCCACATGTACGCGTAGTACCCGGCCGCGTAACCACCCGGCCAGATGTGCGAGAAGTACGCCGTGTGGTAGCGCGGTGGCACCTGCGGCAGATCGACGCCGTGCTTCTTCAGCGACGCGGCCTCGAACTTCTCCACGTCCTGCAGCGCAGCGGTGGCCGGGAGCGAGTGCCAGTCCAGGTCGAGGAGCGCGTCCGCCGTGGCCTCGAGCGTCTTGTAGCCCTCGTTGAACGTGGACGACTTCTTGATCTTGGCGACGAGCGCCTTCGGCATCGGTGCACCGGTCTCGTGCTGCTTGGCGTAGCTCGCGAGGACACGCGGCTCGAGCGCCCAGTTCTCGTTGAACTGTGACGGGAACTCCACGAAGTCGCGCGGCGTGTTCGTGCCGGACATGTACGGATACTTCACCTTCGAGAACAGGCCGTGCAGCGCGTGACCGAACTCGTGGAACATCGTGGTGACCTCGTCGAAGGTGAGCAGCACCGGGACGCCCGGCCCCGGCTTCGCGATGTTGAGGACGTTCACGACCACAGGCTTCTGACCGAGCAGGTCGGTCTGATCGACGAGGCTCTCCATCCACGCCCCACCGCGCTTGCTCTCGCGTGCGAAGTAGTCCGTGTAGATGAGCCCGACGGTGCTGTCGTCGGCATCGAGGACCTCGAATACACGCACGTCCGGCTCGTACACCGGCAGGTCCTTGCGCTCCTTGAAGTGCACACCGTAGAGCTGCTGCGCCGCGAAGAAGACGCCATCCTTCAGCACGTGGTCGAGCTCGAAGTACGGACGCTGCTCGGCCTCGTCGAGGTCGTACTTCGCCTTGCGCACCTTCTCCGAGTAGAACGACCAGTCCCATGGCTCGATCTTGAAGCCGCCGTGCGCCTTGTCGACCAGCTGCTGCATGTCGGCGACCTCCTGCTTGGCCCGCGAGACGGCACCCTTGGCGAGCTTGTCGAGCAGCTTGCCCGCGGCGACCGGAGACTTTGCCATCTGGTCCGCGAGCGTGTAGCTCGCGAAGTCCGGGAAGCCGAGCAGCTTTGCGCGCTGCGCACGGAGCTGCGCGAGCCGCGTCACGAACGCGCGCGTGTCGTGGTCGCCGCCGTGGCTGCCACGACCGACGGAGGCGCGAAAGAGGCGCTCGCGCAGCGCGCGGTTCGTGAGCGACTTGAGCGGCTGCTGCTCCGTCGTGTTGATGAGCGGCAGCACCCACTTGCCCGCCAGGTTGCGCGCCTTCGCAGCGCTCGCTGCCGCATCGATGTCAGCCGGCGAGAGACCGTCGAGCTCCTCGACCTTGTCGACCACCACGGCAGCCGCGTTCGTCTCCTTGAGCAGGTGCTCGCCGAACGCGGTCGTGAGCTTCGACTCCTCCTCGTTGAGGGCGCGAAGCGACGTCTTGTCCGCGTCGGAGAGCTTCGCGCCTGCGCGCACGAAGTCGAGCTGATAGCGCTCGATGAGGCGCACGGAGACAGGGTCGAGCCCGAGCGTCGTGCGCCTGTCGTAGAGCGTCTGGATGCGCGCGAACAGCGGCGCATCGAGCATGATCGTGTCCTTGAACGCGGCGAGCTTCGGCGCCACGTCGGTCTCGATCTTCTGCAGCGCGGGGCTCGTCTTCGCCCCGCTCATGTGGAAGAAGATCTTGCTCACCCGGTTCAGCGCGGCGCCGGCCCTCTCCATTGCGACGATCGTGTTCTCGAACGTGGGCGGGCTCTTGTCGTCGGCAATCGCGCGGATCTCGGTGAGCTGCGCGCGCATGCCATCGGTGAACGCCGGCAGGTAGTCGTCGAGCCTGATCCGGTCGAAAGGCGGTGCCTGGAGGTAGAGCGCGCTCGGCTGGGCGAATGGATTCGCGTGCACCGGCGCGGGAGCGGGCTGTTCCATCATCGTCGTCTTCTTGGTCGCGGTATGGCTGCACGCCGCAAGGCCGACGCCCGCGGTGAGCAGCAATCCTAGAGTCTGCTTCGTCATGGCGGCTACCATACACACATGGTCCGCCACAGGCTTTACCTCGCTCCCGGGATGTTCGGCTTCGGCCGCCTCGCCTCCATCGACTACTTCGCGCACGTCGAGCGCGCGCTCACCGAGCGCTTCCGCGCGGCTGGCACGGAGGTCGAGATCCACGTCGCCAATGTCTTGCCCACCGCGTCTGTTCGCCGGCGCGCCGCCACGCTCGCCGAGCTCATCGCGCAGACCTGTGGCGATGACGCACCAATCCATCTGCTGGGTCACTCCACCGGCGGTCTCGACGTCCGGCTCCTCGCGTCGCCCGGCTCGGCGCTGCACGCGCCCGCCGACGCTGCGCGCTGGCTCCCCCGCTTGCGCAGCGTCACGATGATGAACACGCCACACTACGGCACACCGCTCGCAACGTTTTTTGCCACCACCCGCGG
>JAYTLP010000449.1:0-2600 GCA_043729375.1 Myxococcales bacterium | reverse complement strand
ATCCGAGCAAGCTCCTCGAGCGGCACGACCAGCCCGTGTTCAAGCCCGAGCTTCCGTTCGAGCGCAGCGGCCAGTACATGGCGGGCACCACCTTCGCTGAAGGACTCGTCTGGTTCCGGGGCAAGTGGTGGATGTACTACGGCTGCGCGGACTCGTTCGTCGGCGTCGCGGTGTCCGCAGACCCGATGAAGTAGCGCCGATGGAGTAGCGAAGGGAAAGGGGTCACGTGCCTGCCGGCGCGTGGCCCCTCGGGGCGAAGCGTTGTTGCGTGTTGCTACTCGCGCAGCGAGCGGCGGCGCAGGAGGCCGACGCCGAGCATCGCGAGCACGAGGAGCGCGGCGCGACGCGCGCGGTGCGATCGCCCATGTGGTGATCGTCCTGCTTGATGGGGATCCAGACCGTGACGCCGAGGTTGAGCGAGAACGGGCTGCGGTCGGGCTGGCCGAACGCACGCACCATGATGCCGAGCCGCGGATCACCGACGGCGGCGCCACCGAGCGGCGCGACGCCGTCGATGGCGGTGCCCTTCTCGTAGAGCGCGACCGGCAGCGAGAACGCGATGGTCACGCGATCGAGGAACGAGCCTGCCACGTCGAGGTGACCGTAGAGGCCATGCTTGATGATCGAGCCCGTCTCCTTGAAGGAGTTGTCCGGGAAGTGCGTGCCGTACACGAGCGGCTTGCGCGCGTAGTCGAGCGTCAGACCGGCTGCGAACCAGCGCGTGCTCGAGTACCAGGGATGGTCCGTCCACAGCGTCTGCTCGCCGGCCGTCGACGGCTCGTACCGCTCGAGCGTGAAGCCGTTGGCATGGGCCGTGGTGGGTGCGACCCCGGAGCCCAGCGCGAGCATCGAGAGGGAGAGAGCGACGGTGCGTGCGTCGCCCAAGCTACGTCTGATCTGCATGTCTGGTGGTATCCCCTGAAGCAGGCGCGGTCACGCCTGGTGGGACTGAGATGCCCAGCAGACCGATCGCCATCATTTCAAGGCGACGCCCTCGACGATTTCACAAAAGACGACGCACTTTCGTCGATGTCAGCGGGGCATCGCGCGCCGCCGCGCGAGGTAGAGCGCGCCGACGAGGAGCAAAAGCGCCGTCCCCCCCTGCAGCGGGGCATGGCCACCCAAGTCGCAACCGCAACCGCCGCCCGACACGATGGGCGGGGTACCGCCATCGTCGAAGCTGGTGGGCGTGGTGCTCATGTCGGCAGGGACGACGACGGCCTCGCCGACGTGCTGCGTGATGCCGGTCGAGGTGCTCGCGCCGAAGTTCGTGTTGCCGAGGTAGGTCGCGGTGACGACGTGATCGCCGAGCAGCAGCGCCGAGCTGGTGAACGTCGCGGACGCGCCGGAAAGGTTGACGATGGCGAGCGACGTGACGCCGTCGCGGAACTGCACCGAGCCCGTGAAGCCGCCGACGGCCGAGGCCACCGTGGCCGTGAAGGTCACGCTCTCCCCACTCGTCGACGGGTTCTGCGAGGACGCGAGCGCGACCGTCGTGGTGGCGACGCCGATGTTGAGCGCCGCCGATGCGACGCCGCTCGAGTACGACGTGTCGCCGCTGTAGCTCGCCGACAGGATGTGAATGCCGGTGGTGAGCGTGCTGATGTCGAGCGTGGCGAAGCCGTTGCCGTTCACGGCACCTGTCCCGAGCGTCGTCGGGCCGTCGGCGAAGATGACCGCGCCCGTCGGTCTGCCGTTGCTTCCGGCGAGCTGGGCCGACAGGGTGACCGGAGCGCCGTAGTTGGACGGGCTCGGCGAGGCCGTCAGAACGATGACGGCTGCATCGGTGGAGACGGCCTGCGCGAGCGGGGCCGACCCGCTGCCGGCAAAGCTCGCGTCGCTGCTGTAGATCGCCACCACGATGTGGCTCCCCGCCGGCAGGGTCGCGGTGGAGAACGTCGCGGTGCCGGAGACGAGCGTGCCCGAGCCCGCCAGCATGCCGTCGACGGAGAACGCGACGGTGCCGGTGGGCATGCCCGCGCCCGGGGACGTGGCCTTGACGACCGCGGTGAAGGTGACCGTGGAGCCGACGAGGGACGGCGTGTTCGACGAGATGACGCTGGTGGTGGTGGCGGCTTTGCTGACGACCTGCGACAGCGCGGTCGCGCTGCTGGTCGCGTAGATGGCGTCGCCCGTGTAGACCGCGGTGATGGAGTGGGTCCCGACTCCGAGCTGCTTGGTCGCCAGCGTGGCGACGCCGCCCGCGACGGTGACCGCACCGCCGAGCGTCGTGCCGTCGCTGCTGAACGTGACGGTGCCGGTGGGCATGCCGCCGACAGTGGAGGAGACGGTCGCGGTGAACGTGACCTGCTGCCCGAACACGGTGGGTGACTGCGAAGACGTGAGCACCGTCGTGCTCGGCGCCTTGTTCACGACCTGGGTCGCGGAGCCCGCCGCGCCCGCGAACGTGGCGTCGCCACCGTAGGTCACGGTCAGCGTGTGCGGGCCGGGCGCGAGCGACGAGGACGTGAACGACGCGCTGCCGTTGACGAGCATGGCCGTGCCGATCGTCGTCGGGCCCTCGGTCAGCGTGACGGTGCCGGTGGGCATGCCGGCGAGCGTGGACGTGACGGTCGCCGTGATCGTGAGGCTGGCCTTGT
>JAYTLP010000448.1:0-4247 GCA_043729375.1 Myxococcales bacterium | reverse complement strand
ACAGGAACGACACGTACTCGCCGCGCGCGACGGCTAGCGCCTCGTTGAAGCGCTTCGAGATTGCCTGGTTGTCGGTGCGTAGCGAGGGCACGATGCGTGGGTCGTCGTACGACCGTACGAGCGCGGCCGAGCCGTCGGTGGAGCCGTTGTCGAGGACGATGAGCTCCCAGTCGGAGAAGGCCTGGGCGAGCACGCTGTCGATCGCCTGCCCGAGGAAGCGCTCCTGGTTGTACGAGTTGAGGATGATCGAGACGACGGGCACGAGGCCGATCTAGCCGACTCGACCGGCCCAGACAAGCGCTGCTATAACGCCCCCGTGAGCGGCGAGCGATGAACGACATCTCCGGAATCCGCGACGCGCTGCGAGAGCTCGTGCGCGCGTACTCGATGCACGTGCCCTTCCAGCGCGGCAAGGACCGCCTGCGCGTCACCCTCGAGCCGTTCATCCGCCCGCGGACCAAGACGATCGTCACGGAGGTGCCGTACGGTCAGGCGCTCGAGGTCTTCTGCGGCGAGTACGTCAGCGATCACATCTACTACTACGGCTGCTTCGAGACCGCGCTCGTGATGCAGCTCGCCGAGGCGCTCGAGCCCGGCATGGTGTTCCTCGATGTCGGTGCTCACGTCGGGCTGTACAGCGTCGTGGCTGCCGCTCGCGTGGGCGAGACCGGCAAGGTCTTCGCCTTCGAGCCGTCGGAGGAGACGTTCGGCCTGCTCGCGCGCAACGCGGCCCGGTCGAAGGCCGATGTGATCGAGTGCACGAGGGCTGCGGTCTCGTCCGAGGAGGGCTTCGTCGAGCTCCACCTCGGCGACAAGTCGATCCGGGCCTCGTCGACGATGGGCAAGGCCACCTACACGAGCAACTCCGAGACGGTCCCGACCGTGACGCTCGACGGCTTCCTTGCGGCGAGGGGCATCACGGCTGTCGACGCCATCAAGATGGACATCGAGGGCGCCGAGCGCCTTGCTCTCCTCGGCGCGCACGACCTGCTCGCGGGTCCCGGCGCACCGGGCCTCATCCAGATCGAGCTCGACGAGCGACACACCACGCGGTTCGGGCACTCGACCCAGGAGGTCACGGGGCTCCTGCGCAACGCCGGCTACGAGATCTACGACCTCATCGACGGCTCGCTGCGGCTGCTCGACACCACGAGGCCGCTCCTCGCGAAGGACGGTGTGGCGCTGAAGAGGGGCACGCGCATCGCCGAGAACGTCGTCCGCCGCACCCCGATCCGCTAGCTCCCGCGAAACACCCCGAGCTTGCCGTGCACGAGCTCGAGCGGCAACGAGCGCGCCTTTGCGAACTCCGCATAGGCCTGGTGCGCGCCGTCGAACAGGCTGTTGTCGCGGACGTCGTCGACCACGATGATCCCGCCCGGGGACATGAGCGGCCACAGCTTCTCGAGCGCCGCGTGCACGGGCCGGTACAGGTCGACGTCGAGCAAGCAGAACGACACCGGACCGACATTGCCGGCCAGATCGAACCCGTTGATGTCGGCCTCGTACGAGGTCACGCGCGAGATGCCGTTGTCACGCAGGTTGCGGTCGAACCACTCCTTCTTGTTCACTCGAAAGCCGTCCAGCCGTTCCTTCGGCTTCGCGCGCTGCTCGGCCTCGACCTTCACGTCCTCGGCGGTGAAGCCGCAGAAGGTGTCGACGCAAACGTAGGGTCGCGTCGAGCCGAGCTCGTCGAGGTGCTTGTTCAGGTACACCGTCGTCTTGCCGGTCGCGCAGCCGAGCTCGAGGATGGTGCCGGGTACCTTCTCGGTCTTGCTCACGCAGTCGACGAGGAACGCCAGCTGGGTCGGAGAGAACATGTAGTCGTACCGGTGAAACGCGTTCGAGAAGCGCCGCAGAGGCGTCTTGACGACGAGGTCGCGGATGATCGAGCGTGGACGGTTGAGCATGGGGGATTCCTTCGGCCTCGTTGCGCGAGACCTTACATGAACACGGCCCCGCGCTCGACATCTACCCCGGGTCGGGCATGATCGGGAGCTCGACCAGCCGACGACACGAGTGACCGAACGAGAACAGACCGCCACGGCGGGGTACGCCGCGTTCCTGGGCCTCGTCTCGGCGGGGCTCTCGGCTCTGCTCTCGGCAGTTCGCGCAAAGGTGAACGCCGTCGTGCTCGGCCCGGCTGGCATCGGCCTCGCCGCCGAGATCAACCAGCTCGTTGCCCTCGCGTTCGTGCCGGTCAACATCCTCAACGGCCCCGCGCTCGTGGCGACGACAGCCGACGCCGCCGCTCGCAACGACGAGGCAGCCCTCATCGCCGCTCGCCGCAGCGCGCTGCTCTGCATCGGCATCTCCTCGATCGTCGCGATCGCGCTCTCCACGCTCGCAGGTCACTGGATCATTGCCTCGCACGGCCAGAACACCTGGCAACTCGTCCTCCTGAGCGGCCTCGGTCTCGCGCTGACGGCGCTCGGCTCCGTCGCGACGGGCCTCCTCACGGGCGCCGGACAGCTCTCGAAGCTCACGCTCCTCGCGCTCGTGAACCTGTGCATCGTGACGGTGCTCATGGTGGGCGGCACGGTCCTGTTCGGGCTCACTGGCCAGTTCGTTGCGATTGTCATCGGAGGCGCGGTGACCCTGCCCATCAGCCTCGGGATGGCTCGCCGCGCGTTGAAGCTGCCCCCTTTTCGCTGGGAGCTCCGCATCGATCTTACGTTCCTGCGGCGAGCGCTGGGGCTCGGCACGACGGCGCTCATCGGCGGGCTCGCGATGCAGTCGACGCTCTCGCTCATCCGGGTCGCGCTCGACCGTCACGGTGGCGCCGTCGAGAACGGACAGTTCCAGGCCGCGTACATGCTGGGGATGCTGTACTTCAGCGTGATCGCCGCGAGCCTCGGCAACTACGCCTTCCCG
The DNA here is from genome assembly GCA_043729375.1 of Myxococcales bacterium. GTDB lineage: Bacteria > Myxococcota_A > Polyangia > Palsa-1104 > Palsa-1104 > JBDTCO01. The sequence goes on along the minus strand of JAYTLP010000448.1, from coordinate 1,376 downwards.
AGGTTCGCTGCGGCCCGCTCGGACGAGGAGCTCGGTCGTGAGATCTCCGAGACCGCGCGGTTCATCGGGCGCCTCGCACCGCCGCTCCTCATCGCGGGGATCGCGCTTCGCGACGTCCTCATCCGCACCTTCTACAGCAACGCGTTCTCACCGGCGATCGACGCGCTCGGCTACATGACGGCCGCCGACATCACGAAAGCGATCTCTTGGACCTTCGCTGGTCCCCTGCTCTATCGCGGACGCGTGCGCGGCTACCTCGTCACGGAGCTACTCGCGGCGCTCGGGTTCGGAGCGGGTGCGCTGCTCCTCATCCCGCACTTCGGCCTGATGGGCGTCGCGTACGCCTACTTCGGAAGCTGCTGCGTGAACCTCGTCGTCGCGGCGCTGGCGCTCCGGGCCTCGTTCGACATGCCGACGCCATGGCGTGCGCTCGTCGTTGCGTATGCGTGGAGTGCCGTCGCGCTCGGCACGCAGCTCATCGTGAAGGACCGGCTGTGGGTGCGTCTGCTCGTGCTCGTGGGTTGCACGATCATGCTCCATCGCGCCGGTTTCCTCCCAGAGCTCCTGGGCCGCGCGCGGCGCGTCGTGCGACGGGTCTTCGGTTAGAACGCGGGGCTAGCGCGCCCGTGCGGCGAGAAACTCGTCGTACGAACGGATGTAATCGGCGGGGTCGTACGGCTCCGACGCGAACACGAGCAGGCGTGCATCGCTCGAGTAGCGAAACTGCGCTCCCCAGATGAGGGGCGGCATGTACAGACCGAGACTCGGACTGTCGAGCAGCACTTCCTGCCGGTGCTCGCCGTCGTCCACCAGCGCCGAGACCTGGCCGTGCACGCACACGAGGAACTGGTGACAGCGATGGTGGGCATGCTCGCCACGCACCTCCTTCGACGGCACGTCGTACACCACGAAGAAGCGCTTCAGCACGAAAGGGACGTCGGCGGGGAACTCGCCGACGGTCAGCGAGCCGCGCAGATCTTCCGCGACGCGCAGCCGGTGGAGCGACACGCCGGGGACGCGCGTGGTCTCGGTGCCGACGGACGGTGGCGCGACCTCCCGCCGACGTGCCCCGTCGCCCCCGATGTAGCCGCTGATCCGCGCGGGGTTGCCCATCACGATGGCGTTGGCCGGGACCGAGCGGGTGACGACTGCGCCCGCTCCGATCATGGCGTGGCGGCCGAGCGTGATGCCCGGCAGGATCGTGGCGTTGGCGCCGATGCTCACGCCGCTCTCGACGACGGTCTGCGAGAACGCTGCTGGCGGCCTGCGGCTGCGCGGAAAGGGGTCGTTTGTGAAGGTCACATTGGGGCCGATGAACACATCGTCGGCGACGCGGATCCCATCCCAGATCTGCACGCCGCACTTGACGGTCACGC
>JAYTLP010000447.1:0-4915 GCA_043729375.1 Myxococcales bacterium | reverse complement strand
TCGCACAACTCGGAGAGCTGGCTCGATGTCACGCGCGGCCAGCCGGACTTCCTCTGCTTCGGATCCGTGCACGCGATGCAGCCGGCGATGGAGCGGCGGCTCGACGCGCTCGTGCGACTCGGTGCGCGCGGCGTGAAGATCCACCCGGCGGTGCAGCTCGTGCCGCCGGATCATGCGCGGACGTTGAAGCTGGTGGCGGCCTGCGCCGCGCGGGGACTCCCCGTCTTGTTCCACTGCGGCCCCGTCGCCATCGAGAACCGCCTCAGCCGTCGCTTCTCGCAGGTGTATCGCTACGAGCAGGTCATCGCCGAGAACCCGACCGCGCAGATCGTGCTCGGGCACTCGGGTGCGCTGCAGATGGAGCAGGCGCTCGCGCTCGCGAAGAAGTACCCCAACGCGTGGCTCGAGACGTCCAGCCAGGCGCTCCACAACGTGCGCACGATCGTGGCGGAGGCCCCGCCGGATCGAGTGATGCTCGGCTCGGACTGGCCGTTTTATCACCAGGCCACGGCGCTCGCGAAGGTGCTCATCGCGACAGAGGGCAACGACACGGCTCGCCGCGCGATCCTGTCTGGCAACGCAGATCGGCTCTTCAGCCGAGGCGCTTGACGAACAGCTCGTGCTGCTCTCCAGCGACTCGTAGCTGATCATCGACACGGGTTGGTCGAACGCCGTCGCGAGCTCGCGCGCGTAGGCCTCCCGCTGGACAAGCACGTAGAGGGGCACCTTCTCCGTTGTGCCAGTGCCGAACACGGGCAGGCGGTGCCATGCCTCGCGGCGTCCTCGGCTCGCCGCCGGGTGATATGCTCACCGGCCGGCGATGCGCGCCTTTGTCCTCGGGATCTGCCTTGGTGCGGTGGCCGCGCTCGCCGCGGTGGCCCCCGCGCGCGCGCAGGAAGAGAACACGTCGGGTGCCGTCGAGCCGCAGCTTCCTGACGGCGGGGTGGTGACACGCGTGACGACCGAAGGGGGCATCGTCGACGCCGGACCGCCCCTCGCACCGGTCGTGCCGCCGCCGGCGCCCGAGCCGCGCGCCGTCCGCCTGACGGAGGTCCACATCGAGGGCGACCTGCTCGACCCGGAACGCCGGCTCGCGAGTTTTTTGTCGCTCGAGCCGGGCGCACCGTACGGGCAGAAGGAGGCCATCGAGCTCGACGACCAGGTCCGCCGCCTCGGATACCGCCTCGATGCAGAGCCCCGGCTCGATGGGACCGTGCTCACCATCAAACTCGTACCCGAGCCCGTGGTGCGCTCGATCCGGGTGCGCGGAAATTTTCCGCTGTTCGACGACGAGATCCTGCGCCACGTCACGTTCACGTCGGGGACGGCTCTGCCGGAGGAGCCGCTGCTCGAGAGCTTCTTGAGCGACGAGGCGAAGCGGGTGTCGGAGTTCCTCGGGCGCGAGGGCTACTTCGGCAACAGCGTGCACATCGAGCACCGCGTCCACCGTCAGTACCAGGTCGATCTCATCGTGCGCGTGAACCTCGGCGGGTGGTCGCGTCCCTACAAGCTCGAGGCGGTACGTCCGCAGGGCAACCACGCCATCACGACGCACGAGCTGTTCGACGTCTTCAGCCACGGCTGGTCCATCTGGGGGCGGTTCAGCCTCGCCCGCATGCGCGAGGACGCCCACCGCGCCGAGCAGGTGCTCAAGGACAAGGGGTACCCGGCCGCGCGCGTACTCCCGGAGTTCGACGTCCAGCGCGACGCCGACCCGGAGCGTCGCCGCATCATCCTGCCCGTCAAGGTGGCGGAGAAGCGGCGCGTCGAGATCCACTTCGTAGGCAACCGCTACGCCTCCGAGCACGAGCTCCACGAGCAGCTCACCATCTTCAGGACCGGCGCGTACGACGAGATCGAGCTCGCAGAGACCGGCAAGGCCCTCGAGCGCTTCTACCAGCAGCGCGGCTACTTCGAGGCGCATGTCTCCTTTCGCCGGCGCCGCATCGACGGGCCCAGCATCGCGGGCCAGACGGGCAAGCGCGAGGGCACCACCGACGTCGAGGAGATCACCTTCCTCGTCGATGAGGGACCCGAGCTCCGCGTGCACCAGGTCGAGCTGGTCGCCGAGACGGGGGCGCTGCTCACGCAATCGCCGGGCGAGGTGCTCACGAAGGCGGGGGTCGAGACGCGCGTGTTCCCGCGCCTCGGCGTCATCGGTCTCGGCTCCGGCGGCTACATCTCGACGGTGCAGCTCCGCCAGGACGAGGAGCGCATCGTTTCCTACTACAAGGCCCTCGGCTTTCCGCAAACGAAGGTGCACACCGAGGTCACGCGCGATCCGTCGGCGTTCGACTCGCTCGGCGCTCTCGGTGCGGCAAGCGCAGGGGCCGGCCCCACGCAGAACGAGCTCTACGTTCGCTTCTACGTGAGCGAAGGGTCGCGCGAGCTCTGCGAGGCCGTGCAGATCACGTTCGCGGGCGAGCACCTCGAGACCGAAGCCGACGTGCGGAAGCTCATGACGCTCGGGCCGGGTGTCCCGTTCACGGAGCAGGTCCTCGTCGAGGACGCGCGCCGCATCGTCGCCGCCTACAAGAGCCTCGCACGCCCCTACGTGCAGGCCGACTACGCGGGCTCGACGTGGAGCGCCGATCACACGCGCCTCACCGCGCGCTTCCTCATCACCGAAGGGGAAGCCGTCCGCTTCGGCGAGATCATCGTGCGCGGCAACTTCACGACATTCACGCACGTCGTCCTCGCCGACCTGCCGTTCCGCGCCGGCGAGCCGTTCGACCTCAACAAGCTGGAGCAGGGTGAGCGCAACCTGCAGTCGCACTTCATCTTCACGTCGGTGCGGCTCACACCGGTGGGCCTGGCTTCGCAGCGCACCACCGTGCCCATCCTGGTCACCGTCCGCGAGCGCTACATCGACTACGGCAGCTTCCTGGTCTCCGCGGGCGTCTCGAGCGACCGGCTTCCGTACTATGCGTACGTCTCGGCCTCGTACGTCTGGTCCAACTTCTTCGGCTTCGGCTCGCAGATCGAGGTGCGCGGCGACTTCGGCTTCTCCACCGACGCGTGGGGGGTCCTCGGCCGCTACTCCGACCCGCGCGTCTTCGGTCCCAACTGGCGCTTCGACGCCACGGGGTACTGGCGCTCCGAGGTCACCAACCGGCTCGGGGTGATAAAGGTATACGGCGCCTCGCTGCAGCTCACGCGCTTCCTGTCGACCGCGCTGCGCGTCTACCTCCGCTACGACGACTACAAGTCCGAGAACGCGATCTCGCTCTCGCGCCTGCCGGGTCAGAACGACCGCCAGTCCGTCACCGACGACACGCACACGGCCAAGATCAATGTCGGTCTCGTGTGGGACAGGCGCGTCGGACAGGATGGCCTGCCGAGTCCGCTCGCGCCGTACAGAGGTTGGCTTCTCCAGGGCCTCGTCGGCTGGGCGTTCCCGAGCTCCGCGCGGGGCAACGGCTTCGTCGACTTCTTCTCCAGCGACAACAACTTCCTCGTGCTGGCCGCGCAGGCGCTCGTCATCCAGCCGTTCAAGATCCGCATGTCGACGTTCTCCTTCCTCGCCAACCTGCGCTACGACCAGGGCATCCCGTTCAGTAGCCCTGCGCTCCCTTCGGTGGAGCGCTACTTCGCGGGCGGCGACACGGCCACACGCGGGTATGACAACGACGAGCTGAAGACCGAGATCATCCGCTCGGGCGTCTCGCCGCTCGGGAGCGCGAGCGGCTTCCGCGTCGTCCCGCAGGGCGGCAACGTCCGCTTGCTCTCCACGGTCGAGCTGCAGTTCCCCATCGCCAAGACCTTCATCGGCTTGCCGCTGTCGTGGGTCGGCGCCGTGTTCTACGACGCCGGCGCCGTCTTCGACGCGTGGAACGTGCTCGGCAAGCAGGACGTGAAGCACTCCATCGGCGTGTCGTTCCTGCGCCTGCTCACGCCCATCGGAGCCATCTCCGTCGAGTACGCGTACCCGCTGGTGCAGGGCCTCGCCGAGGAGCGCTGGAAGACGAACCCCTGGTACAGCCACTTCCCCGGCCGGGTGCACTTCAACTGGGGCATTCCCACAGCCCGATTCTGACGACGCCGGGGAATGGCAAACGGGCTTGCGGCATACTCATCGAGGGACTCACATGGCCGGCATCGACAGCCTCCTCAAGATGGTGCGTGACCATGGCGCAGACGAGCTGCGGCTCGGCACGGATCGCGACCCGCGCATCCTGCGGGCCGGTGCGCCGGTGCGTACCAGCATCCCCACCACGAACGACGACTTCCTGCGCATTTTGCTCGAGCCGATGTTCACGGCAGCGCTCGAGGCGCAGCTCCGTGCGGAGGGACGCGTGGAGACCTCGCACCAGGCGCCAGACGACGGTAGCTATGCGGTACAGCTCACGCGCCGCGGCAACCCAGGCCCCACGGATCCGCTGCCGTTCGACGTCGTCTTCCGTCGCGGCGCGGTGACCGAGCCACCTGCCGTTGCCGCGCCAGCTTCCTTCGTGACTGCTTCACCGCGCGCCGTCTCGCAGGCGGTCGGCCGCCCTGCCGCACTGCCTGGTGCCGCGTCTGGCGACCTGCTCGCGGTGCTGCGTCGTGCTGCGCTCACGAACGCGAGTGATGTGCACTTCTGCACGGGCGAGGTCCCGTCGCTGCGCATAGATGGCAGCCTGCGCCTCCTCGACGGCCCGCCTGCACGGGTCGAGGCGCTGTTCGAGAGCCTGCTCGATGCGGTCGCGTACGAGGTGCTCGAGAGCGGACGCTCGATCGACCGCCTCGTCGACGCCGGTGACGACGGTCGCTTCCGGGTCAACCTCTACCGCGTCGGTGGACGGCTCGCCGCGGCGGTGCGCGTGCTGCCCCGCGGCGCGCCGACGCTCGCCGACCTCAACATGCCGGCCGGCATCGAGGACTGCGTGGCCCTGACCCATGGCCTGGTGCTCGTGTGCGGGCCCACGGGCTCGGG
>JAYTLP010000446.1:0-16618 GCA_043729375.1 Myxococcales bacterium | reverse complement strand
AGCTGTCGCCGACCCCGAGCGACACGTACACGCTCTTCGGCGTGAACCCCGCGGGCGGCTCGAGGAGGTAGCGACGCGCGTAGTTGGCGGGGTCGCTCTCGTCGAAGTAGCCCTGGAGGACGTTCAGGAACGGGTGGAAATCGTCGAGGGTGTCGCGGAACAGCGTCTGGACGAGGCCGCCGATGTTGATCGGCAGCGTCTTCACGAGCAGCGTGCTCACGAGGCCGGCACCCGCACCCGAGAAGATCGCCGCCTTGATGTCGGGATCGGACCCCACGTAGAGGCTGCCCGTGAGGCTCCCCTGCGAGTGCCCGAAGAAGTACAGCTTGCTCGCATCGAAGGCGATGCGCTGACCCGTGGTCGGCGCGGACGCCACGTCGAGCGACTTCACGAGGCGCGCGAGCTGGAAGTCGTCGGCGGCGCCCTGCTTCGGGTTGTCGCGCGCAGCAAGCAGGTTCTGGAAGTTGAAGAACGCCGTGTTGACGTCGGTGCCGGCGGGGGCGCGTGGGCCGTGCAGCACCTGGTCGATCCCGACCACGGCGAAGCGCGCGAGCTCCGTGCCGTCCCGGTCCGTCACCCGCGAGAAGCGCATCGCCGTCCCGTCGTCGACGAATGTCCGGTAGTTGCCGCCCGTGCCGTGCGCTACGAGCATGACGGGCCACCCCGCCTCGGGCAACGTGCCCTTCGGGATCGTCATCGCGATGCGCAGCGACTCCGTGCGCGCGACGATGGGCGTGCCGTCGGTGCCATCCTCGATCTGGCCGCCGCTCGTGAAGTACGGCGGCTCGCCCGACTGGAAGTTCGGGCTGTCGTACGTGCCGGTGAAGAGGTCGTACGCGCTCGTCGACCCGGCGTGGACGAGGCCGCCGATGACCGGGGCCGGGGTCGCGTTGACCGCCGTGCGCAGCGCGTCCATCCGCGAGACGCCGTCCTGCGTCGTGTACACCGTGGCAGCGCTGACGTGGTCCAGAGGCTTTGTGCCATCGGCGCGCAAAGGCAGCGCGGCGAGCCACGCGACGAGCGGTGCGTACGCCGTGACGGCGCGCCGCTCGTCGTCGTTCTGCGGCTGTCCGTGCAGCACGCGCGCGAGCGCCGGAGCCGGGCGGGACTTGCCGGTGGGCCCACGCGCGCCGTCGGTGACCACGGCCGAGTAGGTCTCGCCCTGGCGGGGTGGATAGCCCGGCATTGCCTGCACCGCCAGCCAGTTCTCGCCGATGTAGTCGGTCTTCGCGGGCTCGTAGCGGAGGCGCACGGGCACGCGCTCCCCGAGGTGCGGGCCTGCCGACACGTCGACGAGATACACGGACGATGTGTCGACGAGCGTGTCCGCGGGAGCGGGGAGCGTCGCGGTGTCGAGTGCGGCCGAGAACCGGAAGTACGCCGCCTGCGTCGCGCCGAAGCCGCGCGCGCTCGCGTCGATGACGTCCGTATAGTGCGCGGGCAAACCATCGGGCCGCGGGTAGCGAGCAAGCGCTGGGCTACCGTCGCTGTCGAGCCGAAGGTCGCTCGGGTAGGGTAACGCGTAGAAGTCGCTTCGCGGCACCTCGGCTGCCGTCGGCGCTGCGAGCAGCGTCAGGTCGAACAGGCTCTCCGGTCCCGCGCTCCCACCTCGACCGCAGGCGGGCAGCGAGCCGGCAACCACGAGGCTGCCGGCGAGGACGCGGTTCATGCCTCGAGATCTTCCGCGCGTGGCAACCCCGAAGCCTTCAGCACTTCCCTGCTCGAGCGGAACGTCGTCGTGAGCTTGCCCTCGGGCTGCGGTGCGTTGGAGAAGCCTGCCTTCTTCACGATCGAGTGCCACATCGACGGCTTGTAGACGTCGCCGGCGAGCATCGAGACGATGACGGAGCAGATGGTTGGGTTCACGGCGGACGCGATGAGAATCTGCCTCAGATTCTCCGCGTAGAACTCGGACACCAGCGACTTGAAGATGTCCATGCCCGCCGTGCATGCGGTCTGGTACCCGGCGAAGCGCGCGGCGCTGAAGTCGCAGTCGGTGAGCGCGCGATCGGCGTGCTCGGCCGCGAAGCGTGCGCCGTTGATGGCGAGCAGCACCCCCGTCGAGAACAGGGGGTCGACAAATGCTGCCGCGTCGCCCACGAGCAGCATGCGATCGCCGTAGAACTGCTTCGCGCGGTACGACCAGTTGGCCTGGCTGCCGACCTCGAGGAGCGGCTTCGCGTCGCGCATCAGCTTCGTGAGGTGCGGCAGCCCGCTCAGCACCTGCGTGTACATCTCCTGCTTCGAGAGCCCGCGGCTCACCTTCGTGTAGCGCTTCTCGAGGACGAAGCCGACCGAGGTGTCCCCGTCCTTGAACGGGATGACCCAGTACCACCCCCCGTCGAAGAGGCCGATGATGATGTTGCCCTCCTCGAGCCCGCTCTCGCGCGGGATGCCGGAGTACATGCAGTGAAGCGCGACGTTGGTGGTGATGACGTCGTCGTGGACCTTGAGCTGCTGCTTGCCCGCCATGAGCGCGTCGCGACCCGTGGCGTCGATGAACAGCGGCGCATGCACCTCGTAGCGCTGGCCCGCGTGCTCGGCCGTGACGACCACGCCGTCGGAGCGGAAGTCGACGTTGCGCACCTCGGTCTCCTCGCGAACGACGGCGCCCAGCGTTCTTGCGCGCTCGAGGAGCAGCTGATCGAGCTCCGCTCGCTTGACCTGGAACGCGTAGGGCCGCCCGGGACGGATGGCATTGTCGAAGTAGTAGGTGAACTGGGCGCCCGACTCCTCGTGGATGAAGTGCGCGCCCGGCTTGTGGATGAACCGCGCATTCATCTCGTCGAAGACGCCGAGCTCTTTCCACAGGTCGTTGCCGAACGGCAGCAACGATTCACCGATGTGGAACCGCGGAAAGCGCTCGCGCTCGAGCACGAGCACACTGCGCCCACGCTGACGAAGGTAGTTGGCGGTGGACGATCCGGCAGGCCCACCGCCTGCCACGATCACGTCGAAGTCGTAGGTCATCGATTCACCAGTTTGAACCATCGTTGTGCGGCCGTCCGGGCGACGGGACGCGGGGGAGTCTCAGCGCTCGTCGAGCTGCGAGAGAAAGCGCTTGAGCTGGCCGTCGATCATGAGGTTTCGCTCGCGGGCGTCGTACCGGTTCTGTCGGTAGCCGTTCTGCACTTCCTCGAAGCGCTTGCGCTCCTCCTCCACGAGCTCGCGGAACATGCCTATCTTGCCGGAGATCTCCTTCTGGTTGCGCACGAAGAACGCGATCAGCGACGCGGCGCCCGCGGCCGTGAGCAGGATGCCGAGCGGACCACCGAGCGCGTAGCGGAGGCCCAGCCGGAGCGCCACGGCACCGACGGCACCGATGGCGGCGTTCTTGAGGCCCTTCTCGCCGGTGACGGCCTCCTTTGCCAGGGCAACGGTCTGGCCCGAGGCGATGAGCAGCGCGATGAAGTTGGCGCGGCGGCTCTTCCAGCCGCGGTCGTAGTACTCCTTGATGCCGAGGCGCAGGTAGTCGTCGAACGTGTCGTACCGCGCCTCGTGCGTCGTCGGGTCCGTGCTGTCGGTGGCCATGATTCAATGAAAGCATGCCCGCCGCGTTCACGCGACCGGCCTTTCACGGACCGCTCCGCGAGGCGAGGTGGCATCGGTTTGAAAACCCGCGCGCCGCGACGCATGCTGGACGACCATGCAGCGCCTCCTCGCCGTCGTGCTCTTCATCGCCGCCACCGCGCACGCGGCACCGAGCGACACGGTCTCGGCCGCACGGAGCCTCCGCGAGCACGGCCGCTACGCCGAGGCGAAGACGAGGCTCGAGGCGCTCGCCAGGGCACCGGGTGAGCTCGAGGCCCGCTACGAGCTGGGGCTCTTGTATCGCGCCACGGGGGATCGCCCTGCCGCACGCGCCATCTGGAACGGCTTCTACGACGACTACGACCAGGGTCGCATCGACAAGACGTCGTCCAAGCAGCTCCTCTATGTCGCGCGCGCCGCGCAGCTGCTGGGCGGCTACAAGGACGCCAATGACACCTTCCGCGATGCCGTGGCGGCGGATGAAAACGGCAAGGACGGAGCGCGCGCCAACATCGGCTGGGCACGTCTGTTCCTGGAGAAGTACGACGCGGGCCACGCCGAGGTGTGCCTCGACGAAGCGCTGAAGATCCTCCCGCACGACCCCGACGGGCGCACGCTGCTCGCGCGGGTGAAGCTCGAGCAGAGCTATGACGTCCCCGCGGCGCTGCGCGAGCTGGACCGCGCCGAGAAGGCCGCGCCGGGCTGGCCCGAGGCGATGGCCATTCGCGCGGAGATCGCGATGCAGGCGGCCCGGCTCGACGAGGTGCGCACGCTCGCGCTGCGCCTGCTTGCGACCAACCCGACGGACGTCGCCGCGCACACGCTCCTGGCCGGGCGGGCACTGCTCCTCGACGAGCCGGCTCGCTACACGGAGCAGCGCGTGGCGGTGCTCGCCACGAACCCACGCGAGTCGCGCTTCTTCCACGATCTCGCCGAGCTGCTCGTGCGCAACCACCGCTACGAGGACGCCATCGCGCTCGAGGAGGAAGCGCTGAAGATCTATCCGAAAGACGCCGTCGCACGCGCGGCCTACGGGGCGAACCTCCTGCGCCTCGGACGCGAACCGGAGGGCCTCGCCGCCCTCCGCGAGTCGTGGCGCGGGGACAAGTACAACGTCCGCACCTACAACCTGCTGCAGCTCTTCGAGGAGGTGATCCCGAAGCGCTACACGGTCATCGACGCGCCGCCATTCAAATTGCGCGTCGCCACGGACGAGAAGAAGATCATCGAGGCGACCGTTGTCCCGTTGCTGCAACGCGCACGTGCCGCGCTCGACGTCGCCTACGGCACGAAGCTCGGACCCGTCACAATCGAGCTCTACGCGGACCCGAAGCACTACGCCGTGCGCACCATCGGGCTGCCCGGACTGGACGCGATCGGCGTGACGTTCGGACCCGTCATCACGGCCATGTCGCCGTCGGTGGGCAAGTTCAACTGGGGGATGGTGCTGTGGCACGAGCTGTCCCACGTCTACGCCATTCGCGCGTCGCGCTCGCGCGTGCCGCGGTGGTTCACGGAGGGCCTCTCCGAGTACGAGACCACCGCCGTGGACCCCACGTGGACCCGCCGCACGAGCGCCGAGCTCGCCGGGGCGTTGCAGCGAGGTGCGCTGCTGCGGGTCTGGGACCTCGACCAGGCCTTCGTGAGCTCCCGCGACCTCGCGCACGTCGTCGTCGCGTATCACGAGGCCTCGGCTGCGGTGACCTACTTCGTCGAGCGCACCGGCAGACGCGGCGTCGTCGCGGCGCTCGCGAGCTTCGCAGCCGGTCACGACTTCGCCACCGTGGTGCGCGAGACGACCGGAGAGGCCATGAGCGAGTTCGATCTCCACTTCCGCGCCTGGCTCGACCGCAGGCTGGCGGTGTACCGCGGCCAGCTGCTCATCGGATCGTCCGACGTCTCCGACGGCGCCTCGCTCGAGGCGGCGTACCAGGAGAAGCACGACCCGCGGACGCGCGGACTCCTCGCGCTCGCGCGCCTGCAAGCCGGTGACGTCGCCGGCGCGGCGGTGCTGGCAACCGGTGAGTCTCCTTCGCTGGAGATGCGCTACGCCGCGGTGAAGGTGGCGCTGGCGCAGAAGGACCTGTCGCTCGCGACCACGCAGCTTGCGACGCTCCGTGCCGCGGGTGGCGCAGGCGCCGACGTGGAGCTGGTCGCGGCGCGCGTGCACAAGGCCGCAGGGCGGACCGACGATGCGTGGTCGTCGCTCGCGCAGGCCGCCAAGGACGACCCCGACCGGGCCGAGCCTTGGGACCTCGCGGCGGAGCTCGCCGTTCTTCAGCCCAGGCCTTCAGCGTGCACCGAAGCCAAGGCGTGCGCCGAGGCTGCGCTGTCCCACGCCGTCCCCCTCGACGTCATGAGCGCGCGCGCGGCGAAGTCGCTCTTTCATCTGCGGGTGGGCCTCGGGCTCGCCTCGGCGGGTGATGCCGCAAAGCGCGTGCTCGAGGTCGCGCCATTCGACGGCGCGCTGCGGAGCGATTACGCGAAGTGGCTGGCGCAGCGCGACCCGACCGAAGCCGAGAGGCAGGCCGCGCTGGCCAGGGCCTGCCCGGCTCCCGCAGACGAAAAAGCCCGCGCCGAAGAGTAGGCGCGGGCTCTGTTGCGGGGGTGCAGTGGGTCAGACGCGGCGGCTTGCTTCTACTTCAGCCACTCGTTGAGCTTCGCGGCTGTCGCGTCGCTGAGCTTGTCCCAGCCGTCCTTGAGGTGCTGCTCGAGCTCCTGGAGCTTGGACTGCGTGGTCTTCTTCTGATCGCTCGCGCTGGCGGTGGCGTCCGCGGCGAACGTCTTCAGCTTCGACTTGAGCTCGTCCTGCTTGGCGTGGACGCGAAGCTTCAGTTCTTCGGTGTTGAGCGACATGGTGATGCCTCCTGTAGGAAGAGTAGGATGCGCCGCGCCCCGGATTTGGCTCACGCCACGGGCAGGGTGACGTCGTCGGTCGGCGACGCCGGCATCCGCAGCGTGAAGGTGGTGCCGTGGCCCGCCTCGGACCGGACTTCGATGGTGCCGCCGTGCTCGACCACGATCTGCTGCGTGAGGGCGAGCCCGAGCCCGGTCCCGCCCTGCTTCGTCGAGAAGAACGGCTCGAAGACCCGGCTCAGCAGCTCGGCATCGATGCCGCCGCCCGAGTCCGCGATGGACAGCAGGTAGCCTCCGTCCTCGACCTGCAGTCGCACCACGAGGCGGCCACCCGAAGGCATCGCCTCGCTCGCGTTGCGCAGGAGGTTGAGCAGCGCCTGCCGGAGCTGCTGCTCGTCGCACTGCAGCGGGCATCCGACCTCCGGCATCTCCACGACGAGCTCCACGTGCTTCTGCTCGAGCTCCTGCCGCTGGAAGGCGAGCAGCGATTCCACGACGATGCGCAGCTCCTCTCTCTCGAGCCGCGGGCTCGGCATGCGCGCGAAGCGGAGGTAGCCTTCAGTGATCTCGGTGAGGCGATCGACCTCCTTCACGATGGCACGGGCCAGCGTGCGGGCCTCGCCGGTACCCTCGAGCTCCGCGAGCTCCTCGTCGAGCTGCTCGGCGTTGAGGCCGATCGAGGACAGCGGATTGCGGACCTCGTGGGTGATCTGCGCGGCCAGCTTGCCGATGGCGGCGAGGCGCTCCGATCGCACGAGCTGCTGCTCACGCTCGTCGAGCGCGGCGGCCATCGTGTTGAAGCCGCGCGCGAGCTCCGCGATCTCGTCGTGGCCGTCGGCAGGAACGCGCTTCTGGTAGTCGCCGCGCGCGATCTCCTTGGTGCGCTCGGCGAGGCGACGGAGCGGCAGGAGCGTCCTCCCCGCCAGCGCCGCGACCCCGAGGCCCGCGACGAGGGCCACGATGCTGAGCGCGAGCGCGGCCCAGATCGCTCGGCTCTCCTCGTCCTCGAGCCGGAACGCCGTCTGCTGAGCGCGCACGCGCAGATCCATCGCGAGGCTCGCGAGTTCGCGCTTCGTGTTGCGCTCGCGGCGCACGAGCTTCTCGCCGGTCTCCCTGGCGTGCGCCGGATCGGTCTGCAGCGGCGCGGCGTCCCCGATGGCTCCGAACACCTCGTCGAAGAGGTTCTCGCTCTCTGCGAACGCAGCGGCGATACGATCGAGGCGCTCGCGCAGGCCGCTGAGGAGGAGGCGCTCGTCGGTCGACAGGCGCCGCTCGGTGAGCGAGCGGAGCTGGTCGTACGCGACCGGAAGCTGCTGCCGCTGGCGGATCCGGCGGGCATCGTCCACGGCGAACTTGAGGTACCGAGGCAGGCGCTGGGCCTCCCCCGGCCGGCCGACCTGCTCGCCGATGACCTTCAGCAGGTTCGAGTGGTTGTTCTGGAGCTCGGCGACGGTGAGCCGCAGCTCGAGGTACCCCGAAGAGACGAGGCGCAGCTCGTCCCCCAACCGCCTCATCGCCCACACGGTGTAGGCCGTGACGGAAGCGAAGATGGCGAGCAGGATCACGAAGCCAACGAAGATCTTCGCCGAGATCGACAGCCGCATTGCAGCATTAGTGTATAGTCTCCGCCGATGGCTAGCCACCCGGCGGTGACTCTCGGGCGCCTCGCGATGCTCCTGTGCACGACGGTGCTCGTGTGTCTGACGAGCCGCGCGTTTGCCAGCGACGAGTCGCTCGCGGTGCTCGGCCTCGACGCCGAGGAGGTCACCGATGTGGTCGGTACCCGGGTCACCGAGGCGCTCCGAAAGAGGGCCGCCGAGACCCAAGGCGTGCGCCTCGTGCCCGGCAAGGAGCTCGTCGAGCTGAAGATGGTGTTCGGCTGCGATGGCGAGGCCCCCGCGTGCCTCGCGCAGGCCGGCCGCACGCTCGGTGCCGACAAGCTCATCTACGGCACCCTCAAGAAGGCCGATGGCGGCAAGAGCATCGCCGTGTCGCTCAAGCTGCTCGATGTGCGTGACCTCGCGGTCGTGAAGCAGGTCAACGAGGTCATTCCGCGGAAGACGTTCGCTGGCGCCGTCATCACGTCGTTTGCCGCACGCTGGTTCGGGCTGCTCGTCGTTCCCCCGCAGACCGGTGGTATCGCCATCCAGTCCACCCCTGCCGACGCGCAGGTGCTGCTCGACGGCGTCGCGATCGGCCGCACGCCCGCGCGCGCACGCGATGTGCAGCCAGGTACACACACCGTCGCACTCGCGCTCGATGGCTATCAATCGGCCACCCGCACCGTCGACGTGCACGTCGGTGCGCTCGAGACCGTCATCGTGCGGCTCGAGCGCGAGGCGCGCGCGGAGCTGCCCGGGACGCCCGTGGTCAGCCCCGTCGAGCCCCTCACGCAGCCCGGCACCTACCTCGCGCAACGTCCTCGTCACCCGGGGCGCCCTGCCACCATCGCGGGCATCGGCCTCGTCGCCGGCGCAGTGGTCGCGGGCGCAGTCGCCATCTACACGTGGCGCAGCTACCTCTCGCTCGAGGGCAAAGCCCACACCGACCTCACGGCGATCGCCACGCCAGGTGCCTCACCGGACCTGCAGTCGTTCCTCGGCAAGCCTTCCTGCAAGACGCCGCCCGGGAGCGCCGGCGCCGCCGTCGAGAGCTACCTCTCTCACTGCGACAGCGGCACCCGCTACGCGCACGCCACCACGGGCCTGTGGGTCTCCGCGGGCGTGCTCGCGACCGCAGGAATCGTGTCGTTCATCATCGGTGATCGCCTCGAAGCGAGGGCCGCGAAGGAGCGGCGCGAAGGTCGTCGTCTCGAGTCGTCGCTGCGTCTCCTGCCCGCCATTTCCACCAGGGGTGGCGGCCTGCAAGCGTCGTTCGAGTTCTGAGCATGCGCGTCCGCGTTGTCGGGCTCGGGCTCGGCATCGGGCTCGCTGCCTGTGCGCCGGGCGCGGTCGGCATCGCAGGGCAGCCGATCATCGGTGGCGTGCTCACCACGGACGATCCGGCCGTCGTGCTGTCGCTCGCGCAGCTCCCGGGCGCGAAGACTGCGAGCTTGTGCACCGGTATCGTCGCGTCGCCGCACGTCGTGCTCACGGCCGCGCACTGCGTGGCGCCGTCGAGCGTCGGCGTCGGCGCAGACTACGCCGTGTACTTCGATCCCGATCCCACGGTGGAGACCAACCCCCGGCGCCAGATCGTCACCGAGACACACTTCGATCCGGCCTACGACCCGACGAAGTTCACTGCGGGTCACGACGTCGGCGCGCTCGTCCTGCCCACCGCGTTCACAGGCGCGCCGCTCGTGCTGAACCGCAAGCTGCTGTCACGCGCGCTGGTCGGAGAGGCGGCGGTCCTCGTCGGCTACGGCGTCGACACGGCGGGTGAGACGACCACAGCCGCGAAGAAGCGCACGCTCGTCAGCGCGCTCGTCGGCTACGACGACAAGCTCGTCGACTTCGGCATGGCCGACGCGACGGCTTGCGACGGCGACTCGGGGGGCCCGGCCACCATGCAGATCGACGGCGAGCCGCGCGTGGTAGGCCTCGTCTCGTTCGGTAACACGCAGTGCGACAGGGCCGTGTCCTACTCGCGGGTCGACGACCACCTCGCGTGGTTCGACGACATCATCGACGCCGCCGATCCGGGCTTCCTCACCGACCACAGCATCCCCGGTCACGGCTGCAGCACCACGCCGGGCGGCGCGCGCGGTGGGCGCACGGCCTTCGTCGTGCTCTGCCTCGCGGCGCTGCTACGGGCGCTGCGCCGCGATCGACGCCAGCCGCTCGCGTAGCGCGCGGTCGGTCGGCTCGAGCGCGCGCAGGTGCCGCTCGAGCTCGAGCGCGGACGGTCGCTGCAGCGGGTCCGCGTGCAGCGTCGTCATCAGCAGCTCGTCGAGCGCAGCCGGAACGATGGGGCGTCGCTCGCTGGCGCGACGGACCGGCTGGTCGAGGAGAGCACGGAGCGTGGCCATCGTGTTGCCGCGCCAGAACAGGCGCTCGCCGACCACCGCCTCCCACAGCACGACGCCCAGCGCGAACACGTCGGCGTGCCCCGTCACGGGCTCGCCCCGGGCCTGCTCGGGTGCCATGTAGGCTACGCGGCCCTGGAGCGCGCCCGGTACCGGCGCCTCCGTGTGACCGCGCAGAAACGAGACGTTGAAGTCGAACAGCTTCACGGTGCCGTCGAGCATGAGGAAGAGGTTGTCGGGCGAGACGTCGCGGTGGACGGCCTCGAGAGGACATCGCGACTCGTCGACCGCGCAGTGCACCGCGACGAGCGCCGCGGCGGCCTGCGCGGCGATGTCGATCGCGATCGGAACATCGAGCGGCTCGAAGCGCTCGGGGAGCGCGGCCTGCGACGCGGCACCGAGCACCTCGCTGACCATGCAGCCGTGCAGCCGCTCGAGCGCGAGCACGGGCGCGGGTCCATCGATGAGCTCGATGATCCGCACCACGTTCGGGTGGTGGAGACGGGCGAGCAGCTGCGCCTCGATGCGCAGCGCGCTTGCCTGGACCAGGTCGTCGGCGCGCTCGGCGACGACTCGCTTGAGCGCCGCCTCGTCACCGGTGACTGGATCGACGCCGAGCAACACCTCGGCAACGCCCCCCACGCCGAGCAGCGACTTCACGTCCCATCGACCGATCCGAGGTGGCCAGCGCACGACCTTTCTTTACACCAAACCGCATTGCGTCTTCACGTGGTCGGAGTTAATGACTGGCTACTCACCAATGGCGCGGCCGACCACCCTCTCCGATGCGCACATCCTGGACGCCGCTCGCGCGGTGTTCCTCGAGCGTGGCATCGCGGCCACGACTGCCGAGGTCGCGCGCAGGGCCGGCGTGGCGGAGGGCTCCATTTTCAAGCGCTGGCCGACGAAGCAGGAGCTGTTCTACGCTGCGCTGACGCCCGACACCGAAGAACCGGCATGGCTGAAGACGCTGGCCCTTCGTGCCGGCCGCGGCGACATGGCGGAGACGCTCACCGACGTGGCGATGGAAGCCATCGACTTCTTTCGCACGCTGCTGCCGCTGTTCATGATGTGCTGGTCCAACCCGTCCGCGACGGGGGTGCCCACACCGCTCGACATGCCGAACTCGAAGCCCGTGCGCATCCTCAAGAAGCTGGCGGGCTACTTCCAGGCCGAGATGAACGCCGGCCGGATGGCGCGCCGCGACGCGGAGGTGGTGGCGCGCACGTTCATCGGGGCCATCCAGAACTTCGCGTTTCTCGAGCTGGTCGACCGTCACCACGAGGAGCTGCCGCTGCCCGCACAGATGTTCGTTCGCAGTCTCGTGCACCTGTTGTGGAACGGTGTGGCCCCGGAGCCCACCGTCGAGAAGCACCCCGCAAAGAAGAAGCCCCGCAAGGAGAGAGTCCGATGAGCGCGTCTCGTGGTCTGTTAATAAGTGTCTACTCACTCGTGAAGAAGTGCGCCCCCGCGCTGCTCGCGACCGCGCTCTTCTCCTCGCCCGCGCGCGCCGACCGCACCCTCGCCCTCGACGAGGCGCTCGCACTGGCCAAGCAGAACAACCGCGATCTCCGTGCGGCGAGGGAGTCCATCGTGCTGATCGGTGCGCTCGTCGAGCAGGTGCGCGCGCAGCTGCTGCCGACGGTGGCGGCGCAGGGAAAGTACACGTTCAACTACCCGGACGCGCGGCTCAATCCGGCCACGTTCACCGCGGCCACCGACGCCCTCGCAGCGACGTTGCTCCAGACCTCGACCAGCCCGGCGCAGACGCAGGCCCTCACGAGCTTCCGGGAGGGCCTCGCCGCAGCGAGCGGCAGGCCCATCACCATCATCAAGAAGAACCAGCTCGACTTCGCGGCAACGGCGAACATCCCCATCCTCGCGCCCGGTGCGTACCCTGCGTACCAGAGCGCAGTCGCGCAGCGCAAGGCGACCGAGGCCACCTTCGCGGTCACCGAGACCAACCTGCTGCTGTCGGCTGCCATCGGCTTCTACGGGTGCGCGGGCGCCGACGAGGTCGTGCAGGCGCGAAAGCACGCGATCGACGTCGCCGAGCAGACCGTGAAGAACGCGCAAGCGCGCCTCGACGCCGGCACGGTGAACCGCGTCGAGGTCTCGCGCGCCGAGCTCGCTTACGTGCAGAGCGTGCAGCGGCTCTCGGAGGCCAAGGACACGCAGGCGCAGGCCTACCGCGCGCTCGCCACGCTGCTGCAGGTCCGTGAGCTGTTCGTCGTGAAGCCCGTCGAGCGTGATGCCGCAGAGCACGCGGTCGCCGAGCTGCAGAAGCAAGCCCTCCAGCTGCGACCCGAGTTCCGGGCGCTCGAGACGAGCATCGAGGCGCAGAGGAAGGCGTCGCTGTCCGGTTCGCTGCGCTGGCTGCCCTCCGTGTCGGGCTTCGCCCGCTTCGCCGCCGGCAACTACTCGGGCTTCTCCGGCAAGAAGTATTCGACTGCCGTGGGTGTCGAGGCCGACTGGGCGCTGTACGACGGTGGGCTCCGAGACGCCACGCGCCACCAGGCCGAGTCGCTGCAGCGGCAGTACACGCTCCAGCTCGCGCAGCTCCACGACACTATCAACGACGACATCGCGCAGGCGGAGCGCGCGCTCCGCACGAAGGGGGAGGCGCTGCAGACCGCGCAGAAGTCGGTATCGCTATCGACGGAGACGCTGGCACTCATCCGCGCGCAGCACGACGCCGGGACCGCGACACAGCTGGACCTGCTGCAAGCGCAGGATGCGCTCGTGACGGCCGAGGTCGGCCTCGCGCAGGCGCGCTTCGACCTCGCCACCAGTCAGATCCAGCTCGACCGCCTCTCCGGCTCGTTCGCCCGCGGAGCCGGCAAGTGAGCGAGCAGGCGACCGACGCACCTGTCGGGAGGGGCGTGTCGCCCCGCACGCGCATCCTCGCCGTGGTCGTCCTCGCCACGCTCGGCTACGGCGGCTACCGGCTGTGGCAGGCGCGCCTGCCCTACGAGTGGTCCGGCACCGTCGAGGCCCGCACCATCGAGGTGGGCTCGCGAACCGGTGGGCGCATCAAGGAGATCCTCAAGCACGAGGGAGACTCCGTCCAGCCCGGCGAGCCGATCCTCGCGCTCGAGCCGGGCGATCTCGAGGCCCAGCGGCTCATGGCGCAGGCGGCGCTCGACCAGACGCGGGCCAACCTCGACAAGCTCATCGCGGGTGCCCGTCCGGAGGAGATCGACGCGGCCCGCGCACGCGCCAACACGGCGACCGCGCTGTTCGATCAGGCGCGCGTGGGCACGCGCACGGAGCAGGTCAACGCCGCGGCGGCACGGCTGCGGTCCGCGCAGGTGTCCGTCGACAAGGCGCAGCTCGACGCGAACCGGCAGCATCAGCTGGGTGCATCCGGCGCAGCCTCACGCGCCGACGTGGACAACGCCGACATCGCGCTCCGCGCTGCCACTGCCAACCGCGATGCGGCCAATGACCAGCTCACCGAGCTCCGGAACGGCTCGCGCAAGGAAGAGCTCGAGCAGGCGGCCGGTCGCGAGCGCGAGGCACGCGCCAACCTCAAGCTCACCGTGGCCGGAACGCGCGCGGAGGATCTCAAGGCGGCGCAGGCGCAGGTGGATGCGGCGCAGGGGCGGCTCGATCAGGTCAAGGTGATGATCGACGAGCTCGTCATCAAGGCGCCACGAGCGGCGCGCATCGAGTCGCTCGATCTCCGTCCGGGCGACATCCTCGCGCCGAACGCGTCGGCGGCCACCCTGCTCGAGCCCGACCAGCTCTACGTGCGCATCTACGTGCCGGAGACGCTGCTCGGTCACCTCGCGGTCGGCCAGACGGTGCCCGTCTCCGTCGACTCCTTCGCGAACAAGACATACGCGGGGACCGTCGAGCACATCAATGGCGTCGGCGAGTACTCGCCACGCAACCTGCAGACCGCGGACGAGCGCGCCGATCAGGTATTCGCCACGCGGGTCCGGCTGCACGAGGGCCAGGGCGAGCTGCGCGCCGGCATGGCTGCTTTCATCAGGGTCCCCAAGTGAGCGCGCTCGCAGCGTCGGCGGTGGACCCGATCGCGATCCGCGTCGAGTCGCTGACGCGTAAGTTCGGCGACTTCACCGCCCTCGACAGCGTGTCCCTGCAGGTGCCGTCCGGCATGGTCTACGGGCTGCTCGGGCCGAACGGCTCGGGCAAATCAACGCTCATCCGCATCCTGTGTGGTCTCCTCGTCCCGACGACCGGCCACGCGTCCGTGCTCGGCCTCGACGTGGCGACGCAGGGCGAGGAGATCCGTCGCCAGATCGGCTACATGAGCCAGAAGTTTGCGCTGTACGACGATCTCACCGTGCGCGAGAACCTCGATTTTTACGCGCGCATCTATGGCCTCTCCGGCGCGCGCCTCAAGACCCGCATCGACGCGGCGATTTCGCTCACGCACATCGAGCCGTACATCGACCGCCGCGCGGGACAGCTCTCGGGCGGCTGGAAGCAGCGTCTCGCCCTCGGCGCCTCGCTCATGCACGAGCCGCGGGTCGTGTTCCTCGACGAGCCGACGGCCGGCATCGATCCCGTCGCACGGCGTGAGCTGTGGGACCTGCTCTTCGAGCTGGCCGCCCAGGGCATCACGCTGCTCGTCACCACGCATTACATGGACGAGGCCGAGCGCTGCGCACAGGTGGGCTACCTCTACCTCGCGCGGCTCCTGACCACCGGCACGCCGGACCAGCTCAAGCACTTGCCGTCGATCAACAAGCCCGGCACGCAGCGCCTCGAGATCGAGGTGCGTGACACGGCACGCGCGCTCGCTTGGCTCCGCGCGCAGAGCTGGACCACCAGCGCCACCATCTTCGGTCAGTCCGTGCATGCGGTGCTCTCCGATGCGATCGTCGTCGATGACTACCTCGCGCGCCTTCACCACGCTGGTTTCCCGAACGCAACCGCGCGCCCGATCGCGCCGACGCTCGAGGACGTCTTCGTCACGCTCACGGAGCAAGCGGCCGAAGCACGTCGCAAGGAAGGCAAGGCCTGATGTGGTCCTCGTTCATCGCGATATTTCGCAAGGAGTTCATTCACATCTTCCGTGACCGCGGCGTGCTCGTGATGGCGTTCTCGATCCCGGTGTTCCAGCTCCTGCTGTTCGGCTTCATCGACCAGACGGTGAAGAACCTGCCGACCGTCGTCGTGGACCAGGACCACTCCACGGCGAGTCGCGAGCTCATGGATCAGATGCGCGCGTCGCGCACCTTCAAGATCACACGCGTCACCGACAGCTCCCACGAGGCGCGCACGGAGATCATCGCCGGACGCGCGCGCGTCGGCGTCGTCATCCCGCCCAACTTCCAGGCACGGCAGCTCCGGACCGAGGGCGCGCAGGTGCTCGTGCTCATCGACGGCTCCGACTCGAACGCCAGCGCGCAGGCTCTCGGGTCGATAAACGGGCTCATCGCGCGGAAGAACCTCGCGGCCATCCAGCGAAGCACCGGTCGCGTGGGTCAACCGCTCTCGGCACAGCCGGTCATCATGTTCAACCCCGACGGGAGGACGGCCAATTTCATCATCCCCGGCCTGATTGCGATCCTGCTGCAGATCGTGGCGCTCGTGCTCGCGGCCGTCGCCATCGTACGCGAGCGAGAGCGCGGCACGCTCGAGCAGCTCCTCGTCACGCCCGTCGACCCGCTCGGCCTCATGCTCGGCAAGCTCGTGCCCTATCTGGTCATCGGCATCTGCGAGATGTGCCTCGTGTTGTTCCTGATGCGCTTTGCGTTCGACGTCCCGATCCGCGGAAGCCTCCTGCTCCTCTTTGCAGTCGCGGTCGTGTACATCGCGTCCCTGCTCGCGCTCGGCCTGTTCATCTCGACGCGTGCGTCCACCCAGTCGCAGGCGCAGCAGATGGCACAGATGTTTCTCCTGCCGTCGATCTTCCTGTCGGGCTACATCTTCCCTGCGGAGGGACTGCCCTTCGTGCTGCGATGGATCGGCCGGCTCTTTCCGGCCACGCACATGATCGCGATCATGCGTGGCGTGATCCTGCGCAACGCCGGACCGATGGAGCTCTTGCCCAACATCGCGGCGCTGATCGTCATCTCGACGCTGCTCATCTACGGTAGCGTGCGCAGCTTCCGGAAGGTCTCGCTGTGAGATCGGCGCATGAGACGCTCGCTGCTCGGCCAGCTCACAGCGCTCCCCATCGCGGAGCGCTGTGACGAACCGTGTGCACGCGATGTGTACGACCCGTCTTCAGTGACCGCGAACGAGGCCACGGTGCGGCTTCTCGATGCACACGACAGCGCACCGTGC
>JAYTLP010000445.1:0-5533 GCA_043729375.1 Myxococcales bacterium | reverse complement strand
GCGCGGTGCCCGTTCACGGCAAGGTGCAGCCCATCACGCACGATGGCACGGGCCTGTTCGCCGGGTTGGCGAGCCCGCTTCCGGCGACTCGCTATCACTCGCTCGTCGTCGACGAGCTGCCGCCGGATCTGCTTGCCTGCGCGTGGTCCGTGGAGGGCCACGTGATGGCACTTCGTCACTCGATCCGTCCGCTGTTCGGCCTGCAGTTCCACCCGGAGTCCATCGGTACGCCCGATGGCAAGGCGCTGCTGCGCCGCTTCCTCGCTACGTAGCGTCGCCGCGCGACGTGGCGCGACCGAGCAGCGCAGCGAATGCGTCGCGAAGCTCCGGGTCTTCCATCTTCGCGAGCGCCTCGTACACCGAGGCGGCGGGTGTGACCGGGTTGCGTGGTAGCGGGACGGGGGGCGGCGGGGCAGACGACCAGTCGGGCAGCTCGTTCACGTCACCGACGGAGAAGCGCAGCTCCTCGACGGCCTCGCCGCCGGGGATGGAGCGCATACGCTCGAGGATCGCGGTGCGCATGATGTGGAGCTGCTGCGACCAGCCTGCAGAGGCAACGCGCACGATCAGCGTGGAGCCACGCAAACGCTCGGCGCGGGCACGCAGCAATATCTTGGGGCCCGCGGCGATGCCAAACGCGCGCATAGCGCGCATACCGTTCACGGTGTCGTCGAGCCGCAGCCAGCGCAGGGTCGAGTCGATCAGTGCTGAAGTGGCGAGCGGCTCCGGCTGCTTGCGTCGAGATCGAGCGGTGCGCCGTATCGCCACGCCGCTCAGCTTACCGCTGCGTCGAGGAAAAGCGCGCGCCAGAAACGCGAGGAACGTCCGCTCAGCTCACGCAGATGCGGCGGATGAGCTCGCGCAGCCGTCGCGAGCCGCCGCCGTCGCGATACACGAAGCGAAGGCCGCTGCCGGTGAGCGTGTGGTACGAGACGCGCCCCGCGATCTCCATGGGCGCAGCGCCGCCGGGCGGTACGAGATCCACGACGAGCTCGGTCCCGAGCTTCATGAAGACGCCGCCGAGCAGCGCACCGCCGACCGAGATTTCCAGGAGCTTGCCGGTCTGGAGCTCGGTGGAGCCGAGGAGCCGGTAGTTCACCGGCACCTGCACCGGGATGCGCGCATGCTTGCGACGGACCGTGCTGACTTCGCCCGCCAGCGTCCGCAGCACTAAGTGGCGCTTTTCATCTTCCTGCGCGTGGAAGACAACGGTCGCTCCTGCCCGGATGCGGAGACGAGGCAGCGCGGGCCGCCACTCCGTGACCGACCCGCGGATGAGCACCTTGTTCGGCAAGCCGTCGCACATGAGCTCGACGATGACGTCCTCGTCGGTCGGGATGGGCTGCGTGGTCGGGACGAAGAGCCCACCCGTGGGCACGCTCGACTGGTAGCTCTGCATGAAATCGCTCTGGCCTTGGAACTTGGCGCGCAGGAATCTCAAAGCCATCGTAACACTGTAGTAGCTTACAAAGTCCCCCGTCAATTGCCTGCCGCTGTCGTCCCGACCGTTCCAGACGGCACGGCCTTCGAGTCGCGACCACCGGCGTATGCTGGAAGAGATGACCTGGATCTTCCTCGACGGTCGGGTGTGCGATGCGGCATCTGCACGGGTGCCGGTGCTCGATCGCGGCTTTCTCTACGGCGACTCGGTGTACGAGGTGACGCGCACCTTCGACGGGCGACCGCACCTCCTCGGCCCGCACCTCGACCGGTTGGAGCGCTCCGCACAGGGGCTGTACCTCGCGCTGCCGCCTCGCACGACGATCGAGGCCGCCATCGCCGAGGTCGTGCACGCCGGCACGGGACACGAGCTGTACCTGCGCGTGATCGTCACCCGGGGAGACGGCGAGCTCGGGCTCGATCCGGCGCTGGCCGGAGAGCCGCGCCTCGTCGTCGTCGGGCGACCAGTGAGCCCGCCGCCGCCGAGCGCCTACCGCGACGGCGTGGCGGTGGCGCTGTCGTCGCGACGACGCAGCTCGCCCGAGCTCAAGACCGGTAACTACCTCGAGAGCGTGCTGGCGGTGCGCGAGGCACGCGCCGCAGGTGCGCACGAGGCGCTGCTGCGCGACAGCGTCGGGCGCATCACGGAGGGCAGCTCGTCGAACGTGTTCGCCGTGATCGGTGGGCGCGTCAACACGCCGCCCGCGAGCGCCGGGTTGCTCTGCGGGATCACGCGCCAGTCGCTCATCGCGCTCGCACGCGCAAGCGGCCTCTCGGTCGATGAAGTGCCGCTGTGGCCCGCCGACCTGGAGCGCGCGAGCGAGCTGTTCCTGACGAGCTCCATCCGCGGCGTTCTCCCCGTCACGACGCTCGACGGCATTCCCGTCGGCTACGGGTTGCCCGGGCCTGTCACACGCCGGGTCATGGCGCTGTACGACGAGTCCACGCGCGCATGATGAGGGTGCTGCTCGCGCTCGGCAGCTATGTGGTGCTGGCTGCGATCTTCGCCCGACTGCTCACGCGGCCCGTGGCCGTGACGCTGTCTCCCGCCAGTATCGAGCGAACGCCCGCAAACCCGGGGCACGCGCTCCTGCTGTTCATCGGCGACACCGGCCTCGGCGACGCCGCGCAGCCGCTGCTGGAGGCCAGCGGCTACGACGTACCGCTGCGGCCGACCCTCGGCCTCGTGCAGGCCGCGGACCTCGCGGTCGCCAACCTCGAGATGCCCATCACCGATCACCGGCGGCGGTTTGCGCCGTACA
Organism: Myxococcales bacterium; assembly: GCA_043729375.1. Classification (GTDB taxonomy): domain Bacteria; phylum Myxococcota_A; class Polyangia; order Palsa-1104; family Palsa-1104; genus JBDTCO01. The sequence continues at coordinate 2,831 of JAYTLP010000445.1, read as the reverse complement.
AGCGGTACCGCTACGCATCGTCCCCGCGAGCTGCGACCGCGCTCGCCGCGGCAGGCCTCGACGTCGTGGGTCTTGCCAACAACCACAGCACCGACGAGGACGACGAAGGGCTCGCCGACACGGTACGCCTCACGCGCGCCGCCGGGCTCCAGCCCATGGGCGCAGGAGCGGACGAAGCAGAGGCGCGACGCGGCCTCGTCGTCCGGATCGGCGACGCAAAGGTCGGCCTGCTTGCGTACTGCGAGCAGCAAGCGTGGTGGGCGCTGGGTGACGATCAGTTCGCGCGTCGGGCGCGTCCCGGAGTCGCTGCGCTGACCGACGCGGGGCTCGCTGCCGACATCGCGCGTCTGCGGCCGCTCGTCGATGTGCTCGTCGTGATGCTCCACATCGGCTACAACTATGAGGCTCCGACCGACGAGACGCTGCGCTGGTCGCAGCGCGCCGTCGAGCTCGGCGCAGACCTCGTCGTGAACCACCATCCCCACTTCTCGCACCCCATCGCGCTCCACCACGGGCGGCCCATCGCGCTGTCGCTGGGCAACTACGTGTTCGGTACACCGGGGCATCGCGAGCTCGGAGTGGGGCAGATGCTGTTCGTCACGCTCGACGGAAAGAAGCTATCGCGTCTCGAGGTGCTCCCGATCGACGTGCAGAACGACCGGGTGGCCTTCGTACCTCGTCCGCTCGTGGGCCCGGCGCTCGATGCGGCATTGACCTCGCTCGTCCGCGACTCCGCGGTGTACGGCGCGCACCTCTCGCGCGTCGCCGACCGCGCGGTCCTGGAGCTCGCGCCGTGATCCCCGTCTGGTTCGTCTACGTGGGCGGCTTCTCTCTCGTCATCCTCGGCCTCCTGCAGATGAAGGTGCGGCCGAGCGAGCCGGGCGACTCGCTGTACACGAAGTTCGTCAACGTCGGAACGCTGTGGTCGCTGCTCTGCGCCACCGTCGGCGCAGGCCTGTTGACCATGGCGCTGGGCTACTGGGACGGCCCGTTCGATATCATGAAGCCGCCGCCCCCGCCGAAGAGCCGACGACACCGTCATTAGTATCGTTTGATACGACCTGATGCGCGGTCAGGTGAGCGCGTTCGCGAGCTGCAGCAGGCCGCTGAGCGACGACTTCTGACGGCCCGCCTCGATCTCCCGCACACGGTGCACGAGCGCTGCATTGACGGGCGTCGGGATGCCGAGCGCGGCGCCGCGGCGGACGAGCTCGCCGTTGAGATAGTCGATCTCGGGTGGGCGGCCGCGCTCGAGCGCGTAGAGCATGGAGCTGCGCATCCGGCGAAAGCGCATGCCGACCGCGGTCATGAGCACGTGCTTGAAGAACAGCGTCGGCGCGAGGAAGAAGCGCTGCTCGAAGGGCGTGAGCGTGAGCAGGTTCATGTCGATGGTACCGCCGACCTTCGTCATGCGGACGCCGCTCGCCTCGGCCACGGCTCGGACCTCGGTCCACACCTCGAGGGAGAGCCGCCGCACGCCGCGGTGGAGCAGGAGCTTGCCGAGTGTGTCGCCGCCGATGGCGCCGATGGTCGACGTGACGCTGTTGATGGCGAGCTTGGACCAGCGCACGCCGGGGAAGTTCTCGGCGAGGTCGGCGGGGCCCGTCGCGCGCAACGCGTCACACAGCGCGTCGAGCTGCGCGGCGGTCGCGCGGGTGCCGACGCCGGCGAGCTGGCCGAGCTGCAGGCCGCCCTTCGACGTGCGCTTCAGCTCACCCGGCGCGGTCATGCTCGCGCCCCAGCCCACGACGCAGCCGACCACGCGGCCCTCGGGGACGAGCGCGGCCGCGCGTGCCTCGGGCAGCCCGTTCTGGAACACCACGATGAGCGTCTCCGCCTCGAGTGCGGCGCGTGCGCTCGTGAGCGCCGCCTCGAGCGCGGGCGCCTGCGTCGCGACGATCACCGCATCGAACGGGCCGCGCGCATCCGCGAGCGTGGCAACGGGCGGGCTCGTCAGCGGCACCTGCCACGTCGTGCCATCGAGCTCGGTGACGCGCAGGCCGCGCTGCGCCATCACAGCGCGGGCCTCGGGGTCGCGCGCGACCGGTGTCACGTCGACTCCCTGACGCAGGAGGCAGGCCGCCGTCACGCCACCGATCCCTCCCGTTCCCAGCACTCCGATGCGCATCGCCGCGCAATCTATCGCGTCGGGATCGAGGGTCAAGCTGGACAAAAAAAAACGGCGCCGGGTGAGCGGCGCCGTTCGAGTGAGCGTGGAAGCGGCGTGCTAGGTGCCGTTGACGCAGGCGCTGAACTCGGGCTTGCAGTCGGCGCCCGTGGCCTCGGAGGACACGCACTTCTGGCAGCCTGCGCTCACGTCCTTCGCGTCCGTGCAGCCGCTGATGCCGGCGTCGTCGCTGCCGGTGCCGAAGTCGAACGTCTTGCCGACACAGTGGGTGTAGCCGCAGGTGAGGAGCGCCTGGAACTCGGACTGCGCCATGATGGTCCCGTCTTCGACCGCCGCCTTGACGCAGGCCGGAACGTCACCCGTGCACTTCTGGGCCGTGAAGAGGATCGTCGTGCAGGCCTTGTCGCCGTGCGGGATCTGGGCCGCATCGGCCGAGGCCGAGGCGTCACCGCTGCTGACGGCCATGTCGGTGGACTTCTTGGTGTCGTCACCGCCGCAGGCCGTGAGGCCGAGCGGTGCGAGCAGGGCAAGGGCGAGCGCGTACTTGAGTGGACTTCGCATGGATGAGCTCCTCTGGGGCAAAGTTGGAATACTCCGACAATACCGCGTTCCGTGACGACAGCCAATTCGTCAGGGGGCTCTGCGGGTGCGCCCCGTCACGACGGCGCGGACCAGCTCCGCCTGGCCGTCGGCGTGGTAGCTC
>JAYTLP010000444.1:0-4194 GCA_043729375.1 Myxococcales bacterium | reverse complement strand
ACGACGGCCACGAGCTCGTGGCGTCCCTGCCCCGCATCCGCGCGGAGGCCGACGCGTTCCTCCGGCCCTTCTTGACCCGAGGCTGACCTGAACTAAGGCCGGGTCAGCTGGGTCCAGCGACGCTGCGTGTCGGCGGCGAGCCGGGACAGATCGACGCCGGCCGCTCGTGCCCTCTCCAGCTCGTCGGTGAACGAGGTGCCCATCGGAGCCGGGTCGTCGCTGCCGAGCACGCAGTGTACGTGTGCGCGCTGGAGGGCCAGCAGCGGCGTCGCACCGTGCTCGCGCTCGATGCGCCCGAGCGAGGTCGGAATGAGGAGGCGGTTGCTGGTGGGGCAGACCTCGAGGGTCACGCCTTCCCGCGCGAGCCGCTCGAGCAGTCGCGGGCTCTCGAGCGAGCGCACGCCGTGGCCGATGCCGCGCGGCGACAGCGCGAGCGTCCGCTCCACAGATGCGGCGCCGTCGAACTCGCCGGCGTGGATGGTCAGGTCGGGCAGCGCTGGGCGAAGGCGCTCGAGGATCATCACGAGCGGCGCGGGGAGCGGCTCCGGCTCGGAGCCGGTGACGATGCCGAGCACGTCGAGGCCCACCAGCGCGGGCGCATGCTCGAGCACGACCTCGGCCAGCGCGCGGTAGTGCGGCTCACTCTCGAACGTACGAGACAGGCCGAGCCGCACGAGCACGCGCTTGCCCGTCGCAGCCTGCACGTCGTCTCGGCTCGCGAGCAGCCCGAGGAGCACCGAACGTGCGCGTTCGGCGAAGTGCACGGGCGCGAGCTGGCGCCACGCGATACCCTCGTTCTCGAGCAGCGTGCGCGTCATCGAGAACAGGCTCACGCGCATCTCGAGCCCGTCGGTCTCGTCGGCGGCCTCGCGGAAGGCGACGCGTGCGAGCTCCGCGATGGCGGCCACACTCACGTAGGCCGCGCGCGCCAGCACGATGCACGCGTAGAAGATGGTCGCGTCGTCGCTCGGCGTGCGGAGCACCATCGCCTGCATGAGCTCGGGCTCGGTACGCCAGCGACCCTCGGAGAAGAACACCGGCGCCCGCACGTCGAAGCGGCGCGCCACGTCGAGCAGCGCGCGAGGCGAGTGCGAGCCCTCGAGGTGGCGGTGGAGGTCGTAGCGCAGCGTCGTGCTCAGCTCGGGTCTGCGAGCCGGCCCATGAAGAGCACCGCGTTCGTCTTCGTGTCGCGAATGACGTAGACGAAGGGGTGGTCGGCCCGGAATACGATGGGCTCATCGGTGGGGGGCATGCCGCCCGCGCGCATCATGACGCCGGTGGCGGCGGCAGCCTCGGTGCCCTGCTCGTCGACAGCGACGACGGCCTGGTGCACCACGAGCCCGATGTACAGGTCGTGCGTGCCGTCGATCCCGGAGAAGTCGGCGGCGGGGTGGTGAAACGCGTCCTTCATCCCGAGCACCTGCAGCGGGTCCCCGAGCTCGAGCACCGTCATCGTCTTCCACTTCGGTAGCGTCACGTCGACGCGCGCGGGCCGCAGCGCCGCGAGCCACGTTGGCAGCGCCGCAAGCAGCGGTTCGACGACGGCCAGGCCCGTCTTCGGAAGAACGATGTCCATGACGAGGTCGCCTTCGCCGTACGGGAGCTCGAGGACCTGCGCCGTCGGGAGGTCGGCAATCGCGAACTGCCCGACCTGGTGCATGAGCGACGCCTTCACGGGCCTGCCGAGCGTCGTGAACGTGCCCTCCTTCGTCTGCAGCGCCTGGAACGCGGTCTGCCAGGACGCCTTCAAGTAGATGGCGTTGGTCAGCACGAGCTTCGTCGCGGCGTTGATGGCACCCGCGGGGACGAGCTCGGGGATCTTGGCGTGTGTCGCGTCACTCACCCACTGGTTGATGGTGTGCCGGCTCGGCTCGGCCTGCGCGAAGTCGAGCTCGCCGACAGTGGCGTGGTAGTCGCGCTGGACGAGCTTCGCGTAGTCGGCGACGAGGTGCGTGCCGCGCTGCAACCACAGTCGGTTCACGACCGAGAGCGCGATGCGCTTCTGCTCGAGTGCCTGCTCGTAGTACTTCTGCATCTCGGGGTTGTTCGCTGCCTGCAGAGCGGCGTTGCCGCCGGGTTTGGCGAGCGACGACCAGCGCGCGAGCTGGGCGGAGAGCTGCTCGTGGGCGGCTTTGCCCGCCGGCAGCTCGAGTGCCCTTTGCATCTGCGTTGCGGTCGGCCCGTGGGCACCGGCGTACGTCATCGCGAGCGCGAGCCTGGCGCTCGCCGGTGAGAAGAACAGGTTGCCCGGCCTCTTCGCGAGCTCCCCGTACAGGTTCGTCGCGAATGGATCGGCCTGTGCGAGCGCTGGCGCGAGCATCAAAGTCGTCACGAGGAGTCGTCGGATCACGGCAACACGCTATCACGCGCGTCGCAGCGGACCGCCGTGGACGGGGCGCTACTTCGTCGGACCCATGGGGTGCGCGTACTGCTTGAGCCAGTCCCACGTCGGGCCGGGCAGCTTCGGGTCGATGCTGTGGCCCGTCGAGCCGCCGTTGTACGCCTCGAAGTGCGTCATCGTCGGATACTCGTACTGCTGGAAGAGCAGCAACATGTCCTTCGAGTAGTACTGCGGCACGACCATGTCGCCGGGGTTGTGCGTGAGGTAAAACGGGATCTTCCGTGCGGGCGTCTTCATGAGCTTCTCGTACTGGGAACACGAGTTGCCGTAGTCGCCCGAGGCCGCGATGCAGCCGCCGGAGAACTCCGCGGCTGCCGCGTACGTCGTCGGGTTGAGGAGCCCGTAGCCCTGCACGAAGAAGGAGCCGCCGCTGTGGCCCGAGAGGTACACGCGGTCGATGTCGATGTTGTACTGCGATTGCAGCAGCGTGCGGAGCTTCTCGATCCACGCGCCGTCGCGCGTCTCATCGAAGCACAGGAACGGATCCGAGCCCGGGTCGAGCTCGGGGCACGGCGCACCTTCGGGAGCCACGACGATGAAGTCGTTGGCCTCGGCCGTGGCCTTCCACACGTACTGCACCTCCTGCTTCACGCCCGCCGGCGCGGGACGCCAGCCGTGGAAGTGCAGCACGAGCGGCACGGCGGTCTGGCCGGTGTAGCCCGTCGGGACGTAGACGGCGTAGTTGCGCGCCTTGCCGCTGTCGTCGAGCTGGGTCTCGTAGAGGCCCGTCATGCCGCCCGTACCCTTCGAGAAGTTCTGCACCTCGGGACACGCGGTCGGCTCGGGGGTGAGCGCCTTGCCGTCCGCCGAGCAGGCATAGCCTGCGCCGCCCGGGCCGGTCAGGCACACCGACTCGCCGCAAGCTGCGACCACGTGACCCTCGGGCGCGTCCACGACGCACTGGCACGGGCCGCCACCGCAGGCGCCGAGCGTGAGGGAGAGGAACGTGACCGACAGCAGGCTCTGGAATGAGACGTTCATGAAGCGCGGCATGACATCCGCGAAGTGGGCTGTCAAGCAGGGTCACGAGACGCCACCGACCGGCGGTCGCGCGTCTCGTTCTCCCGTTGCCGCTCGCGTGTGGCTCGTCGGCGTCCGTGGTGGCGCAGAACGATGCTCACGGGGGTCGCCGGCCGGCAGCTCGCCTGCGCCTCACAGCCCATCGCGGCTCATCTGCACCTGGCCCTCGTCGTCTTTGCGGCCTGCGCCGGGCTCGCGGCGTGCGGCGGGGCTGCTTCGCGGGCCCCGGTCAGCCGCCGCGGTAGCGACGCTCGAGGTGGCGACGAAAGTGCGTCGGATCGAGCGTGGTGCCCGTCGCGCGCGTGCACAGCTCGTCGGTCTCGTAGCGAGACGCAGGCTGCCACACGTGGTCGCGCAGCCAGTCGAACACCGGCGCGGTGTCGCCGCTCGCGATGCGCTCGTCGAGGTCCGGCGTCGCGGTGCGGATCGCCGCGAACCACTGCGCGGCGTACATCGCGCCGAGCGTGTAGCAGGGAAAGTAGCCGAACAGCCCCGACGGCCAGTGCACGTCCTGCATCGGGCCATCGGTGAAGTTGCCGCGGGTGTCGAGTCCGAGCAGCTTCTTCATCTTCTCGTCCCACAGGGCCGGCACATCCTCTGGCTCGATCTCGCTCTCGACCAGCGCGCGCTCGATCTCGAAGCGCAGGATCACGTGCGCCGGGTACGTGACCTCGTCGGCATCGACGCGGATGTAGCCGCGCCGCACGCGCGACAGCAGACGGGCCAGGTTGTCGAGCTCGAACGCGGGCTGGTCGCCGAAGGCCTCGATGATG
>JAYTLP010000443.1:0-4274 GCA_043729375.1 Myxococcales bacterium | reverse complement strand
GGGGGGGGCAGACCTTCGCGCTCGCCGCGGGGCGGTCGGTCATCCTGCTCTGTCACCCTCATGGTTGTCGGCGTCCGAGGGCCACGCGCTCGATGTCATCGCTCAAGTCGCAGGCTGCCGCGAGCGTGTTCGTGATCGTCCCGCGTGTGCGGATGTTCTTGTGGAGGAGCTCGACGCTGTGAGACCGCCGCATTGTTTTTCATCCGGCGCGCGATCGCACGCGGCAAGATCGGAACGCCGGAGAGCGGCAAGTCGGCCTCGCCGCGATAGACCTCCCTACCCTGGACGGACTCTGACCCGGGGACACCGCCACGGTTGCAATCATCGAAACCAGCAGAAGCCGAGACGAGCTCGCCGACCCAACGAGAACCGAGCCAGCACGCCACTGACCCTCACGAGTCCGAGAAGGTATCGATGATCAGGAGTTGGCCATGCCGACCCAGGCAGTTACCCGAGCTCGAGGTCGATCTTGCCGTCCAGCGCGGCGGCGAGCCTCGGCAGCGTACGGTACGTCGGGTTCGCCTGGCCGCTCTCGATGTTGGAGATCTCGCTCGGGTTGAGGCCGGTCTTCTCGGCGAGCTTCTGTCGGGTCCACTTCCGCTTGGGGCGGGCCTCGGCGAAACGGCGGGCGAGGCGGAAGCGTTCGAGCAGTGCACGCAGCTCTGCGACGGCCGCTGGTCCTTCGGGCTTGGCCTCGCGCTCCACCTCCTGCATGAACTCGCGGAACTGGGTCGAGAGCGCGCCTACGCGCGGCGCATTTCATCGAGCGCCGCCAGGCTGCCGAGCGCTTCTTGCGTCGAGGGCCCGAAATCGATCAAGCAGGCGATCTCGTCGACGCCGAGGGCGGCGAGCTCGCGGAGCTTGCGCCGGCAGGTCTCTGCCCCGCCGAACAGGCTGGCATGCCTGAAGTAACGCTCGAACGAGTAGAGGAACAGGTCGCGCTTCTTCTGCGGGGTGAGGCTCGCGACGTCGAGCGACGGGTACATCTGCTTCCACAGATCGACGGAGCTCTCGAGGTAGCGGACGAAGTGGGGCTGCACCACGGCCCTCGCTTCCGCGTCCGTCGGAGCGACGAAGGTGTGGAGCATGAGGGAGACGTGGCCGCGCCGCTGGTGCCGAGCCTGGATGGCCTCGCGGTACGCGCGGATCTTCGGCCCCAGCTCCTCTTTCGACTGGGTCAACAGGGCGGTGAGGACGTTGTAGCCGCGCTCGCCCGCCTGCGTGAACCGCTCCGGACCGCCGGTGCACGTGAGCCAGGTGTCGACGTGAGGCTGGAGTGGTCGCGGGAAGGTCCGCACGGACACCTCGGCGCCGAGCCCGTTCGTGCGGAGCATGGCCTCACCCCGCCAGAGGCGTTGCACGGCGTCGATGCGCGAGAACGTCTCCTCGAGTCGGTTGGAGAAGCGATCCGGCGAGAGGACGTAGTCGTTCGCGTTCCAACCCTGGGCGAACGCAAGGTCCACCCGTCCCCCGGAGAGCTGGTCGACCATCGCCCACTCCTCGGCAACGCGCAGCGGGTCGTGCAGCGGAAGCACCACGCTGCCCGCCCTGATCCTCACGTTCTTGGTCGCGATAGCGAGCGCCCCAGCGAGCACCGACGGGCTCGGGAACGGGCCGCCGAACGGGTGGAAGTGACGCTCGGGCACCCACACCGCGGTGAAGCCGGTCTGATCGACGTAACGAGCCGTGTCGAGGACGAAGTCGTACGGAGAGGTCGTCGCGTCGGACCCCGCGCTGAAGAAGTAGAGCAACGAGTATTGCAGGGGCCCGCTCCTGTCGTCGGCCGATGGCGGCTGCTCGCTCACCGGTTCTCCGATCCTCGGATCACCCGCGCCGGGTTGCCGCCGATCACGACGTCGGCGGGGAACGAGCTCTGGACGACGCTATCCGGCAGCACCCGGACGCGCGCCGCGAGGGTCGTGCCGCGCAGCAAGACGGATCGCGCACCGACATCGCAGTCGGCGCCCAGGCGGATCGGCGTCCCGTCGACCGAGCCGAAGCCCTGCCGGCGGTGGAAGTCGGAGTCGAACAAGAGTGCGCCGTCGCCGATGTGACATCGATCGCCGATCTCGATGCGCGTCGTGCACTGGATGGCGGCGCCGGGATCGATCCGCACGCCGTGCCCGATGCGCAGGATCGAGGCTGCGCCGTGGGCGATGAGCATCACCTTGCGGGGCTCCGCGAGCACGACGAGATCGTCGCCGGCCTCGATGCGTCCGTAGCTGAGCACCACCGGCGTCCCACGGACCCGGCCGCGCCGGCCGAGGCTGGCGAAGCCGCGGAGCAGCCATCGCGCACGACAACGGTCGAGCAGCTTCATGTGCGCCGCGCGTCCTCGCCGATGTCGCGATCCTCGTCGCGACGCGCGCGCGGCAGCGTGATCTGCGGAGGATCGCCGAGCACGAGGCACCGCGCGGGGACGCTTCCTCGCACGGTGACCCCCGCACCGATGACCGCCCTCGGTTCGATGTGCGCACCCGCCAGGATCCGCGCCCTGGCGCCGAGCCACGCGCCCGCCTCGATGCGGATCGAGGGGCCCACCACCCCTGGCTCTGCGGCCGAGTCGTTGAGCTCGGCGTAAGGACCGATCATGACGTCGTCGCCGATCTCGATGGTGCCGCGCGCCGTGATCGAGACCCCGTAGTTCATCCCGACCCGACGGCCGATGCGGACGCAGGCTGAGGGGCCGAGGCGAATGGTCACCGGCACCATGTCCTGGTGGACGAAGAGCGTGCCCTCGCCGATCTCGAGCGACCCGCCCTCGTTCTGTAGCTTGGGTCCGGTGGTCATGAACCGCGGCGGCAGGCCCGGCGCGAGCTCGGTCCCGTGCACGATGATGCCGTGGCCGAGCGTGATTCCCTTCGCGCGCCAACGGGCCCGCGCCACGAGGCCGCGCGCGTATCGGGACACCAGCCCGGCGGACAGGGGTGCGCCGAGATGGCCGCGCGGTGGGTGCTGCGCGCGGAGGTAGCGCCACTCCCCGAGCGCGTCGCTGAGCCACGCGGTGAGGTCGAACCTCGTCACGCGTTCAGCTCGCGCACGAGGCCGCGGAGAGGAGGGCCTGCTCGAGGGGCGCGATGTCGAGCCGCCCGAGGAACGCCGTCGCGGCCTCTCGCGATCGAATGCGCAGGTCACGCGCGTGCGCGCGATCCCGGGTGACCGCGTCGAGGGCGGCGAGCCAGGGGTCGAGGTCTTGCTGCGGCACCTTGGGCCTCGAGCGACGCGCGGCGTCGAAGCCGTCGTACTCGCTGATGGGGGTGACGGGCAGCGAGTACGGCACCCCGAGCTTCGCTTCGACGAGGCCGCCGATCGCGCTCGCGATGACGGGCACGCCCCGCGCCATGGCCTCGACGGTAACGAGGCCGAAGGCCTCGTGCCACAGCGATGGGGTGAGGAGCACGCATGCACGCCGCAGCAGCTCGTCGATCGGCCCTGGCGGTGCGAGCTCGACGTTCGCGCATGCGCGCAGCCGGGCCTCGTCGTCGGGCGTCGTGGCCCAGGTCGGTACCGCCAAAAAACCGAGATCCGGTCGAGCGCGGGCCAGCCCGAGCGTGAGGTCGATCCCCTTCACGCCGCTCGGGTTGACATGCAGCACGAGATCCCCCGGCCGCTCGGTGAGGTCGATGAGCTCGGAGGGCGCTCCGTAGACGTCGTAGTAGTGGAGGTGGAGCGGCGCCCGGACGTGGCGCGCGACGTAGGCTCGCATGAAGGCCGAGGGGGTGACGACCAGCCGCGCGCGGCTCAACAGCTCGGCGTACTTCGGTCCAGCCCAGCTCACCATCGCGAGCTCCCCGAACGGCAAGGACTCCGCGGCGTGCGCCACGTAGACGAAGCGATCGGGCGCGAGCTCGAGCGCGAGGCGGACCCAGGAGAAGCTCAGCGACTCCGAGCCGGCGAAGTCACCGTCCTCCGACGAGACGATGAGGTCGGGTCGGTACTCGTTCACGACCGCGGTCAGGAAAGTCGTCTGCCAGCGCGCGGAGTAGGCGTAGCTCGTCCGATCGATGCAGTCCACGACGACCCCCGCCCGTCGGATCGTCCTGCCGAAGTCCGTCGTCGTGATCTGATCGGTATCGCGGACGTCGAGCGGTAGGCCGCCCGCGCTGGTGGTCACCGCGCGAATTTCGTGCCCCCGCGCCGCGAGCGCGAACAGCACGGATCGCTCCGCCTTGCCCGCGCCTCCGAACGGATACAAGAGCGGCATCTTGCTGAGGTGAAGGATCCGCATCGAGCGATCAGCCAGCGGCTGGGTCGCGCACGACCTGCTCGGCGAA
>JAYTLP010000442.1:0-7862 GCA_043729375.1 Myxococcales bacterium | reverse complement strand
CCGTGCATCGTGTACGACTGGCCACGGCCCATGGGCGCGCTCGCCCGCACGAGCCCGGCGGACCCTCGCGTCGTCGAGCGCTTCGAGGCGTACATCCCTTCGGACAGCGGCCTCCTCGAGCTCTGCAACGGCTTCGGCGAGCTCGTCGATCCCGTCGAGCAGCGGAGCCGGTGCGAGGCCGATCGCAGGGTGCGCGCCCGAAAAGGCCTTCCGGATCACCCGCTCGACGAGAAGTTCCTCGCGGCGCTCGGCGATATGCCTGCGACCTCCGGCGTCGCGCTCGGCATGGACCGGCTCGCGATGCTCTTGCTCGGCGCTCGCGATATCTCGGACGTGTTGCCGTTCGCCGTTGAAGAGTTGTAGGGGCGGCGTCAGTATCCCCGTGCCGTGACCCTGCGCCGCCTCGTCCTGTTGCTCGGCCTGTGCGCCGCCACCGTCACCCCGCGCGTCGCGGGAGGCGCGAGCGCCGAGGCCGACCCGCACATCGGTGACGTCGATGACATCATGGGCATCCTGTGGAAGCATCACCTCCACGAGTACGAGCACGAGCGCTACAACGTCTACGGCCAGTTCACCTGGATCTCGTCGTTCAAGCTGCCGTTCCACGCGGCCTACTCGAACCTGAACGGCAGCACCGGCTCGCTGTCGAACAAGTTCGAGCACAGCTTCACCGGTACGGTCACCGCGTACGCCGGCGTGAGGCTGTGGCGCGGCGCGGAAGCGTTCTACGTGCCCGAGGTGCTGATGGAGAGGCCGCTGTCGAACCTAAAAGGCCTCGGTGGCGCGATCCAGAACTTCGAGCTGCAGAAGACGGGCGGCGTCGCGCCGAAGGTCTACCAGTCGCGCTTTTACCTCAGGCAGACGTTCGACCTCGGCGGCACCTCCATCCAGAAGATCTCCGACCCGCTGCAGCTCCAGACACGTGTGAAGAGCCGGCGGCTCGTGTTCACGTTCGGCAACTACAGCGTGCTCGACATGGTGGACAAGAACAGCGTCTCCGGTGACCTGCGTCGCGGGCTGTTCAACATGGCCTTCCTCACGTACGCGGCGTACGACTTCGCCGCTGATGCGCGTGGCTACACCTGGGCCGGCACCGCCGAGCTGTACCTCGACGCTTGGGCGTTCCGCTTCGTTCATGCCGTCCCGCCCGAGCACCCGAATCAGCTCCAGCTGCGCTACGACTTCTGGAAGTACTACGGGCAGCAGGTCGAGGTGGAGCACGGCCACCTCATTCGCGGGCAGCCCGGCGCGGTGCGCGTGCTTGTCTACCGCAACCACGAGAACATCGGCACCTTCGCCGACGCCATCAAGTCCTTCGGTCCCTCCAGGAACGCGAACACCTGCACCGATTTCCATTACGACAGCGCGAACGTCGGCGCGCCCGACCTGTGCTGGTCGCGCCGACCGAACACGAAGTGGGGCGTCGGGGCCAGCATCGAGCAGACGCTGTGGCGTGACATCGGTATCTTCGCGCGCGGCATGTACTCCGATGGCAAGACGGAGGTGTACTCGTACACGTCTGCGGACCGCTCGCTGTCGCTCGGCATCGTGGGGCGCGGGGCGACGTGGCGACGCGCGAAGGACTTCGCGGGCCTCGGCTACGGCGCGAGCTGGATCTCGCCGGTGCACGCAGAGTATCTGCGCCGCGGCGGGATCGACGGCTTCGTCGGAGACGGCGGCCTGCGCAGCGGGGCAGAGGAGGTGTTCGAGGTGTTCTACGGCATCAACGTGGTCGGTAGCTCGTGGCTGTCGGGGGACTACCAGCACATCGTGAATCCCGGCTTCAATCGGGACCGCGGACCCGTGGACATCTTCGGTGCCCGCTTCCACGCGGAATTCTGAGCGCCGGAGTCGAACGGCCGATCAAGCTTGATCTCGCGTTGCCGCATGACCTAAACAGCATCCATGCGGCACAACCCTCGGCTTGTCCTCGGAACGCTCCTCGCTCTCACCGCGATCGCCGCCAGCGCGCGCCCGGCCTCGGCGGCTCGCTGTCCCGTGGTGACGATCGTCCTCGACCGCTCCGCGTCGATGGACAGCGACCCGTCGGGCAACTTCGGCACGCCCACCAAGCTCGACATCGCAAAGACGGCGCTGGCGAAGCTGCTAGTGCAGTACGGCGATCAGCTGCCGTTCGGCTTCGCCGACTTCACATCGACGGGCGCCTCGTGCAGCGACGGCGTCGAGATCGTCGTCAAGCCTGCGAGCGGCACGAAGGCCACCATCACGGCAGCAATCGCCGCGGTCCACACCGATGGCGGTACGAACACCGGCCCCGCGATCGACGCGGTCGCGGCGCTCCCCGAGATGAACGACGCCTCACGGCCCGGCTCGTACATCTTGCTCGTCACCGACGGGGAGCCCAACTGCCCGGGCACCATCGGCCCCGAGACGGACGACCCCGCGTACACGGTCGGAGCCATCAAGCGCGCCGCCGACAAGGGCATCAAGACCTTCGTCGTCGGCTTCGGCGCGCTGCCCGCCGCAGACAAGGCCGCCATGAACATGATGGCCGCTGCCGGCGGTGAGCCGTGCACGGGCGCGGTGTGCAACGGGCAGCAGTACTACGCGGCGGAGAGCGACGCCGGCCTCAACGCGGCCATCAGCTCCATCTCGAACGTCATCCTCGGCGAGTTCGGCGGCGCGTGCGACGACTCGTGCTACTCGAACGGTTGCCCCGACGCAGGCGAGATCTGCGTGAAAGGCGCCTGCGTCAGCGACCCGTGCACCGGCGTCGGCGCTACCTGCGCTCCGACGGACTACTGCTACACCAACGGCACCACGCCCGGCACCTGCACGCCGCAGTGCCCGTCGGCGTGCCCCGCCGGTGAGGCGTGCACTTTGAACGGCTGTCAGCCCGACCCGTGCGCTGCGATGACGTGCCCTTCCGATTCGACCTGCGCGGCCGGCAGCTGCGTCTCGTCGAGCTGCTCACCAGCGTGCGCGACCGGGCTGTCGTGCATCAACAAGAAGTGCCAGGACGATCCGTGCCGGTACGTCACGTGCCCCGCGAACGCGACGTGCACGCCGAACGTCGGGACGTGCGTCTCGTCCGGCGCCAGCAGCGGCGGCAGCGGCACGACGATGAAGCGTGGCAGCTCGGGCTGCGACTTCGCCCCCACGAGCACCGGGACCGGGCTCGCCCTCGTCGCGCTGTGCTTCGTGCTGCTCGCGCTGCGCCGCCGCCGAGCCTGAGCAGCAGCGTCGTCTGCGGGCTCAGCGCGCGCAGCGACCCTTCGCGAGCGTGACGGCGCGCTGGACCGCGGGCTCGGGGTCGCTCTCCGCACGCGCGAGCACGTGGCTCGTGCCGGAGGGGCAGCTCAGGGCGAGCGCATCGATCGCGGCAATGCGGATGCTCGGGTAGAGCGGATCTGCGGCGGAGTCGCGCAGGATCGTGAGCGTGTCGTGGTCGAACGGCTCCCCCTGCCGGCGGCGCTCCCCGATCCGGCCGATCGCCCGCAGCAGCGCCACTGCCGTGTCGGGGAGCTCGACACCACCCCTCGCGTACACCCCATCGAGCGTCTTCGTGACGAGCGGGAGCTCCGCTGGGTCGGCATTCCCCAGCAGTGCTGCACCTCGCTCGCGGACGTCGGAAGGCTGCGCCTTCGCGACGGCACGAGCGATCGTCTTCGCATCCACGCCCGGGCAGCGCGTGAGCGCCGTGAGCGCGGCGGTGCGCGCGCGTGCGTCGGGGTCGGCGTCGCGCTTGTCGAAGACACGCCGCTCGAGCAGCGGCCGCACCTCCGGCGCGCTGGCACACCGAAGTCCGCCGTACGCGAGCGTGCGGACCTGCGGCCACACGTCGCCGGCGGCGGTGATCAGCTGCGCATCGGTTGCAGCGCCAGCAGCGACGAGCCGCTCCGTGGCTCGCTCGCGAACGCGCGAATCCGGATCGCCGAGCGCGGCGGCGTAGATCGGTCGCGCTTGCGACACGTGCGCATCCGGCAGCGACGACACGGCGACGCGACGCAGCGAGGCGTTCTTCGACTCTGCGAGCACGGTGCTCACGACCGTGAAGCGCGCTGGATCATCGAGCCGCTTGCTCGCGTCGAGCACCCGAGCTGCCAGCGCGAACGGGAGCGATACGGGCGAGCCGAGCCGGGCAATCGCCGCGATGGCGGTCGGGTGCTCGGGCGACGCGGAAAGCGCTGCCACGAGACCCTCGGCGAGCCGCAGCTGCGTCGGCTCGCCGAGGGGCCGCGGCAGAGAGCCGAGTTTGTCGGACAGGAGCTGCACCACCGCGTGCTGCGCCGCGAGCGAGCCGAGCTCGGCGCGGGCCGTGTCGGCGAGGGCAGGATCGACGAGCGCGTCGACGAGGTAGGGGAGCGGGGTGACCGAGCGTTGCGCGACGTGCCCCAGCACGCGCAGCACGTCGATCCGCGCCTCGGAGGTCTGTGATGGGTCGGAGAGGATCTGCAGGAGCCGGTCGAGGGCCGAGTCGGGCAGCGCCGACAGCAGCTGCACCAGCGACTCGCGCTCCTCGGCGTGGGCGGTCGCGACTAGCGGGAGGAGCTGCTGCAGGTTCGCGGAGGCCAGCCGCTCCGGATGACGAGCGAGGAGCGCGAGGAGGCGGCGCCGGCCCGTCGGGGTCGCGGTGACGAGCGCGGCCAGCACGACCGGGGCCGTGGACGGATCCTGCTCGAGCATGTGCTCGTCGCCCGCGTCGCCATCGTGACCCACCGACTCCGCGAGGCGACCCATGGCTTCCGGTTCGTCGTCGGTGGCGTGGAGCGTGATCTCGCCGATGGCGACGCGGCCGTGGCTGGCTTCCGGCTCGTCCACCACGAACGTGACGCAGCTCCCGCGCAGCGGTACGGGGAGCACGAACCAGCTCGACGCGGTGCCGAGCGGCAGTCGCGCGCGCGCGATGGCCGGCGTGCCCCCGATGAGGACCAGCGCTGCGGGCAGGCGCGCGCCAGCGGGAGGTGCACCGACGCGGATCGAGGTGAGCTCGATCGGGCGTGGCGCCACCGCCGTGAAGAACGCGCCCCGTACTTCTGCACCCTCGCCCAGCGGGAGCGCGGTGGCGTCGTGACCATCGTCGAGCGCGCGCGGAGCGCCGAGCTCATCGGCGCGCGTCGAGGATCCATCGGTGGAGCCCGCAGAAAAGCGCAGCGTGCGGCGCGGCGGCGGGCCCGGTACGGCCGCGTGGGCCGTCACCGTCGGAGCATCGGGGACCGGCAGCGCGTCGCGCGCCCAGGCTCGCGACTTCGGATCGAGGTGCTCGAGAAAGAGCGGCTGCGTGCCGTCGCACCGCGAGACGCCGCTGGTCTGCTGCCAGCGCCGGATGCCCTGTGTATCGACGGAGAGAAAGCGAACGAGATCGCCATCGGCGTTGGGACCGACGACCTCGCGGACGAGCTCCTTGCCAGCGGCATCGCGGAGCACCACGCTGGTGCGCTTGCCGTCCGGGGTGCGCTCTTCCGTGAGCGACGGAAAGCCGGGCGCGCTGACCGGCGCCCCCGCCGCCACCGACGTTGCAGCCACACTTGAAACCACCACCCAGCGACGAAGCGCACGTCTCATGGCCTCGTGTTATAGCACCGCCGTGCATCGCGCTTCCGACTACGACTTCGTGCTGCCCGAGTCGCTCGTGGCCCGTGAGCCGGCCGAGGCACGCGATGGCGCGCGGCTCCTCGTCGTGACGGCGGAAGGTGTGCGTCACGAGCACATCGTCGAGCTCGATCGGCTGCTCCCCGAGCGTGCGCTGCTGGTCGTCAACGACACGCGCGTCGTGCCTGCGCGGCTGTTTGCCGACAAGCCCACCGGGGGCCGCGTCGAGCTCCTGCTGTGCGACCGGCTGCGCGTCGAGGACGGCGGCGCGGAGGTGTGGCGCGCCATGGCGTCCTCGAACAAGCCGATGCGAGTCGGGCCGCTCGCGCTGCATGGCGAACGCCCCCCGTCGGCCGAGGTGCTGGCCACGGCGCCGCCCTACGTGGAGCTCCGCCTCGTGCCGAGCAGCGAGACAGTGGAGGCCGCACTCGCACGCGTCGGTGAGATGCCGCTGCCGCCGTACATCGTGAGCGCGCGCAAGGAGCGCGGCGAGCCGCGCTCCTTCGAGCAGGACCGCGAGCGCTACCAGACCGTGTTCTCCCGGGAGCCAGGTGCCGTGGCAGCACCGACGGCAGGGCTACACCTGTCGGAGGCGCTGCTTGCGCGCATGGAAGCGCGCGGCATAGACCGCGTGGCCGTGACGCTGCATGTCGGCCCCGGCACCTTCGCGCCGCTGCGCAGCGACGTCCTCGATAACAACGAGCTGCACGCGGAGTCGTACGAGGTAACGGCTGCGACCGCGGAGGCCATCAACACCGCGCGCCGGCAGGGGCGCCCCATCGTCGCGGTGGGCACCACCGTGGTCCGGACGCTCGAGGCCAGCCAGCGCGACGGTCGCGTCCTCGCAGGTCGCGGCGAGACCACGCTGTTCATCAAGCCGGGCTTCCGCTTCGCCGTCGTCGACCACCTGCTGTCCAATTTCCATTTGCCGCAATCGAGCCTGCTCGTCCTCGTCGCCACGTTCGCCGGCAAGGACCGCGTGCTCGCGGCCTACCGCGAGGCCGTGGCGGCGGGCTACCGCTTTTACAGCTACGGCGACGCCACGCTCACCGCGAGAGACTCATGACCACGCCAGGCACCTTCGTCGTCGACGGTACGTCGGGACACGCACGCGCCGCCACCTTGCACACGGCGCACGGCGTCGTGCAGACGCCCATCTTCATGCCCGTCGGAACGTACGGAACCGTGAAAGCGATGGCGCCGCACGAGCTGACGGAGCTCGGCGCCCAGATCATCCTCGGGAACACGTATCACCTGTGGCTGCGGCCCGGCCTCGAGGTCGTCGGCGTCCTCGGCGGGCTGCACAAGATGATGGGCTGGTCGGGCCCCATCCTCACCGACTCGGGCGGCTTCCAGGTCTTCTCGCTGGCGAAGCACACGAAGATCACGGAGAGCGGCGTCGTGTTCCGCTCCACGCTGGACGGGTCGCTGCGCAACCTCACGCCCGAGGTCTCGATGGAGATCCAGGCCGCGCTCGGCTCCGACATCGCGATGGCCTTCGACCACCTCGCGCCTGGTGACGCCGAGCGGTCCATCGTCGAGGAGGCGATGGCGCGTACGACGCGCTGGGCGGCGCGGTGCCTGCCCGTGCCACGGCCCGCGGGCCAGCTCCGCTACGGCATCGTGCAAGGCGGCGTGCACGTGGACCTGCGCCTGCGCCACATCGAGGAGCTGGCCGGCCTCGAGGTGGACGGCATTGCCTTCGATGGCCTCGCGCTCGGTGGCTTCTCCGTCGGCGAGCCGATCCCGGTGATGTACGAGGTGCTGGGGCAAGTCGCGCACCGCCTGCCTGCCGATCGACCGCGCTACCTCATGGGCGTAGGCACCCCGGCGGACCTGCTGGCTGGCATCGGCGCCGGCATCGACCAGTTCGACTGCGTCATGCCCACGCGAAACGCGCGCAACGGCAATCTCTTCACGTCGGAGGGAAGGGTGGTCATCAAGCAGGCGCGTCACCGCCTCGACCCCGGGCCCATCGATCCGGCCTGCGACTGCCTGTGCTGCAAGCAGTTCTCGCGCGCGTACCTGCGCCACCTGTTCCAGTGCCACGAGATCTTGTTCTCCCGCCTCTCGACGCTGCACAACCTGACCTACTACTTGAAGCTCGTGACCGGCGCCCGCGCGGCCATCCTGCAGGGCCGCTACGACGCGTACGTGGACGAGGTGCGGCGCGGCTGGGCACCGTCGTGACGCAGTGTTGACGGCGCGGATGCGTCCTGCTACATCGCGTCGCTCCAAATTCCGTATCGTTTCGCCCACCTTTCGCTGAATCGGCCGAAAGGTTCCCGAGAAAAAGGTCCACCTCAGAT
>JAYTLP010000441.1:0-2894 GCA_043729375.1 Myxococcales bacterium | reverse complement strand
TTGGCGCGGCGTGCGAGGTCTGCGAGGACCTGCTGGCTGCGCACCTCGGGTCCCACCGTCTCGACCACCTTGTAGCGACCGTCGGGCTGGAGGCGACGCGCCTTCACGTTGTCGCGCAGGGCGATCCCGAGCACCTCGTCGAGGAGGCGCGTCTTCAGCGCCGGGTCCTCGATGGGCGTGAGCACCTCGATGCGCCGGTGGAAGTTGCGCGGCATCCAGTCCGCCGACGCGATGTAGACCTCGGCCCGGTCGCCCGCACCGAACGCGAAGATACGACTGTGCTCGAGGAAGCGATCCACGATGCTGGTGACGCGGATGCGCTCGGACATCCCCGGCACCCCCGCGCGCAGGCAGCAGATGCCACGGACGAGCAGGTCGATATCGACGCCGGCCTGGCTCGCCTCGTAGAGCGCGCGGATGACGGCCGGCTCCACCACGGCGTTCATCTTGGCGATGATGCGAGCCGGCTCGCTCTTCTTCGCCCGCGCCGTCTCGCGCTCGATGAGCTCGAGGATGCGCTTGCGCAGCGTCAGCGGCGCGACCGCGAGCTTCTTCCACTGCGGCGGCTCCGCGTAGCCCGTCAGCATGTTGAAGAGCGCGGAGACGTCGTCGGCGATCTCGGTGCGCGCGGTGAGCAGCGAGATGTCCGTGTACTGTCGGGCGGTCGTCGGGTTGTAGTTGCCGGTGCCGAGATGCACGTAGCGGCGCACGACGTTGCCCTCCCGCCGGACGACCAGCAGCACCTTGCAGTGCGTCTTCAGGCCCACGAGCCCGTAGACGACATGCACGCCGTTCTCCTCGAGGCGTCGTGCCCACGCGATGTTGTTTGCTTCATCGAGGCGGGCCTTGATCTCGACGAGCACGGCGACCTGCTTGCCGTTCTCCGCCGCACGCGACAGCGCACGCGCGATGGTGCTGTCGCCGGACGTGCGGTACAGCGTCTGCTTGATCGCGAGCACGTTCGGATCGTTCGCAGCCTCGTCGATGAGGCGCACGATCGGGTCGAACGACTCGTACGGGTGGTGCAGGAGGATGTCGCGCTGCGCGATGACCGGGAAGATGCTGTCGGCGTCGCGCAGCACCGCCGGCATCTCGGGCTTCATCGACTCGGCGCGCAGCTCGGGCCGCACGTCACCATCGGAGAGCGCGGACATGTCCGAGATCTGCATCGGTCCGTCGCACCGGTACACGTCGGCGGGCGACAGGGTGAGCGCCTCCATGAGCATCTTCTCGAGCTCGGGCGAGGCCGCTGCGGAGATCTCGAGGCGCACCGCCGCGCCGCGATCGCGACGACGAAGCTCCTCCTGCAACGTGGACAGCAGATCGTCGGAGTCGTCCTCGTCGACGTCCATGTCCCAGTTGCGGGTGAGACGAAACATCGCCGTCTGGCGCACGGCGAACCCAGGAAACAGCGCGCCGACCTGCGACTTGATGAGGTCGGCGAGCAGCACGAAGGAGCGAACGTTCTTGCCCTCCGACGGCAGCGCGACGAGCGGGCCGAGCACGACGGGCATCTGCACCACGGCGAGCGAATCCGTCTCGGGCGCGGGCTGGCCGTTGAAGCCCTTCTTGCGCATCTTGCGCGCCTTCTTGTCCTTCTCCTTGGGCCGCAACAGCACCGCGAGGTTGATGGACTTGTTGCGCAGGTGCGGAAAAGGGTGCGCGGGGTCGACCGCGAGCGGCGTGAGCGCCGGGAAGACCGTCGACAAGAAGTGGTTCTGTGCGAAGTCGCGCTGCTCGGGCGTCATCGCCGCTTCGGGTACGAGCCGCGTGCCGACGGCCTCGAGCCCGGGGACGATCTGCTCGTTCCACCGACGGTAGAGCCGGTCGACCATCTTGTGCGTGTTCTCGCTGATGCGCCGCAGCTGTTCGCCGGGCAGCATCCCGTCGTCGGAGGTACCGGCCGACCCGGACGCGAGCTGCTCCTTCAGGCCCGCGACGCGGATCATGAAGAACTCGTCGAGGTTGGACGCCGCGATGCAGACGAACTTCAGCCGCTCGTACAGCGGCAAGCTCAGGTTGGAGGCCTCGGACAGCACCCGCTCGTTGAAGGCCAGCCAGGAAAGCTCACGGTTGAGGTAGAGCTCGCTCGGTTCCACGGCAAAGGAGCGTAGCCGATCCCGTCGGAGAAAGCGACTTCGTGAGAAGGCTATCCCGACGCGAAGAGCGCCCGCAGCTCGTCGGGTAGCGGGCTCCACACCTCGACGGGCACGCCGGTGGTCGGGTGCGGGAACACGATGCGTTGGGCGTGCAATGCATGGCGCCGCAGAGGGACGCGCTCCTCGACGGCTTCCCAGCCGGAGTCCTGGTAGTCGACGAAGATCTGCGCGTCGGGGTAGAGCTTGTCGGCGACGATGGGAGCCCCGATCGCGTCGAGGTGCGCGCGGATCTGGTGCTGGCGGCCCGTCTCGGGGTGGCACTGCACGAGCGCGTAGGAGCCACGACGCTCGAGCACCTCGTAGCGCGTCCTCGACGGCAGCCCGCCCTTGTCGATGGGCGTCACGACCATCTTCACGCGGGTCAACCCCTTCTCCTCGAGGCCGAGCGGCAGGTCGATGACGCCGCTCTCCGCGAGGCGATCTCCCTCGGGCCAGTGGGCAACGGCGAGGTACGTCTTTTCGATGTGGCGCCGCGCGAACGCCTTCTTGATCGCGATGGTCGCCTCCTTCGTGCGCGCCACGACGAGCGCACCGGATGTCTCGAGGTCGAGGCGGTGGCAGATCTCCAGCTTCTCCGCCGGGAACAGCTCCCGGAGCACGGCGGTGACCGTCGCGTAGTGGAACTTCGCCGTCGGATGCATCGCGATGCCGGCCGGCTTGTCGAGGACGTAGAAGGACTCGTCGGTGTACAGCACGGGCAGCGTGCGCGGCACCTCGGGCTCGATCGGCGCGGGC
>JAYTLP010000440.1:0-7963 GCA_043729375.1 Myxococcales bacterium | reverse complement strand
CGCTGGGCTGCGCGCTGGACCTGCTCCGAGAGCCCGTGGCCGTAGAAAATATTGTCGCCCAGCACGAGCGCGGCCGGCTCCTTGCCTAGGAAGTCTGCGCCGATGACGAAGGCCTGCGCGAGGCCGTCCGGACTCGGCTGCACCGCGTACTCGATGCGCATGCCCCACTGCGAACCGTCCCCGAGCAGCTCGGAGAAGCGCGGCGTATCAGACGGCGTGGAGATGACGAGCACCTCGCGCAGCCCCGCCAGCATCAGCGTCGTCAGCGGGTAGTAGATCATGGGCTTGTCCCAGATCGGAAGGAGCTGCTTCGAGACGACCCGGGTCAGCGGATAGAGCCGCGTCCCCGAACCGCCGGCCAGGATGATACCGCGCATGCGCGTGGTGGTATCACATCTGACGGCGGCGGACACGGTCGCTCCCGGGTCGGTCCGGGGCCGCTCCGGACCCCTCTCAAATTGCTACCTATCTGCGAGAAACGCGTCCTGTGCGTCCTGCCAGGTGGGCATCTGCCACAACCCCGCGCGGTGGAGCTCGTCATGCGCGAAGAGGCAGTTGGGCGGCCGCGCGGCCGGTGCATCGAGCGCCGACGAAGGCACCTCCGTGAACGTCTGCGCCACCCCGAGCTTCTCGATCATCCGCCGCGCGAACCCGGCCCACGTGGCCTGCCCGCTGCAGCTCACGTGGAAGATCCCGCCGCGACCACCTCTCTCGTCCTCGAGCAACGCGAGCAGCTGCAGTGCGGCGGAGCCAGCCCATGTGGGCTGCACCTTGCGCTCGTCGTCGAGCCTGAGCGGCTTGCCCGCAGCGAGGAGGTCTGGGAGCTTCGACGCGAAGTTGCCACCGCCGACGCCGTAGAGCCCCTGCACGCGTACGACCTTGCCGAGCGGGTTCGCGACGAGGAACCGTACCTCGCCCTCGTGCTTCGAGCGTCCGTAGGCCGACAGCGGGTTCGGGGCATCCGCCTCGGTGTACGGCGTGGACTTCGCGCCGTCGAACACGAAGTCCGTCGAGACGTGGAGCGCCGGAATGCCGAGCTGCATGGCGAGGTGGCCCACGTGCTCCGCGCCGCGGGCGTTCGCTGCGAATGCTGCGGCCGTCTCCGTCTCTGCACGATCGACGTTGGTGAACGCCGCACAGTTGATGACCGCGCTCGCTTTCTCGAGCGCGCGCTCGACGTCGGCGCGGTCGGTGACGTCGCATCTGACCCGGTCGAGGCCGACGGCATGCGGCGCGTGTCGGAGGATGTGTCGACCGAGCAGTCCGCCGGCGCCGAGGACGACGAGGTGCTTCACCGCGGCCTCGCCGTGTAGTTGCGCTCGTACCAGTGCAGGTAAGCGCCCGAGCGGACCTGCTTCACCCAGTCGGCGTGGTCGCGGTACCAGCGGACGGTCGATGCGAGGCCCTCGTCGAGCTGGCGAGTGCGCACCCAGCCGAGCTCGCGCTCGATCTTGCGATCGTCAATCGCGTAGCGCTGGTCGTGCCCCGGCCGGTCCGTGACGTACGTGATGAGCGACTCGGGCTTGCCGAGCTCGCGGAGGATGGCGCGCACGATCTCGAGGTTGGGCCGCTCCGAGCGGCCGCCGATGTTGTAGACCTCGCCGTCACGGCCGGCGTCGAGCACGCGCGCGACGGCGTCGCAGTGATCCTCGACGTGGATCCAGTCGCGCACGTTGGTGCCGTTGCCGTAGACCGGCAGCGGCTTGTCCTCCATGGCGTTGAGAATCATGAGCGGGATGAGCTTCTCGGGAAACTGGTACGGCCCGTAGTTGTTCGAGCAGCGCGTGATGAGCGTCGGAAAGTGATAGGTCTCGAAGTATGCCGCCGCGAGGTGATCGGAGCCGGCCTTCGACGCCGAGTACGGCGAGCGCGGCTTGATGGACGTGGTCTCGCAGAACGCGGGATCGTCGGGACCGAGGTCACCGTAGACCTCGTCAGTCGACACGTGCACGAAGCGCTTCACCTTCGCCGCCTTCGCCTTGCCGAGCAGCGTGGCCGTGCCGACCACGTTCGTCTGCACGAACGCCATCGGACCGAGGATGGAGCGATCGACGTGGCTCTCCGCGGCAAAGTGCACGACGCGCTCGATGCGGTGATCGGCCAGCACGCGCTCGACCACGTCACCGTCGCAGATATCGCCCTTCTCGAACGTGACGTCAGCAACGTCGGCGATGGACGCGAGGTTGCCGGCGTAGGTGAGCGCGTCGAGGACGATGATTTTTTCGCCTGGGTTCGCGGCGCGACGGCGCCTCACGAAGTTCGAACCGATGAAACCGGCGCCGCCGGTGACGAGCAAGCTCAAGGTGTGCCTCCGCCGGCAGGCTGCTCGAATTCGACCTTCGCGCGCAAGAGGCGAAGTCGCGCGCCGGCTGCGGCGGCCATATCCGGGTCGCCCGACTTCTGCGCAATCTCGACGAGCAGCGCCTCGAGGGCCAGCCTGCCTTTCACGTCGAAGCGCGACGTGTGGCCGATCACCTTCCTCGCGCCTTCGAGGTCACCATGGCTCATCCGGACCCGCGCGATCGCTGCCACCAGCGCCGCCGACTCCGGAAAACGCTGTACGCCGCTCGCGCCCACGCGCTCCGCGAGCTCGAGCTTGCCGAGCTCGTTCCAGGTGGTCACGGCGAGCGCGAGCTCGTCTCCACTGCGTGCCTCGCGCTCGATGAGCTCCGCCACCGCACCGCGACGCTCGGGGGGCATCCACGACAGCAGCGCCGCCCGCGGCGCAGGCCCGGGGTCCAGCGCCGCCGCGCGCTCGTAGGCTTCCTGGGCGTCGTCCCACCGCTTGAGCCTGGCGTCCTCGGCACCGAGCGTGAGGTACGCGGCCGGCGAGCGAGGCACGGCGTCGACGGCGTAGCGCCCGATGCGGCGCACCAGCTGCGCGGCGTCGAGCGGCGCTCCCCTCTCGGCAGCCAGGCGGAACTCGAGCGCAGCCTGGCGGTACCGATGAAGCCTCTCGAGCTCCACGCCCGCGAGGACGTGGGCGCGCGTGGCACTGGGCTGGAGTTGCATGGCGCGCCCGAGATGATGCAACGCGCTCGGGTCGCCCGCGCGGATCGCGGCCTCGCCTGCCAGCATCTCGAGCTCGGCCGACGCGGGATGTCTCGCGATCGCCTGCTCGAGGCCGCGTGGGTCGCTCGCGCCCTCCGCGTGGCCCACGTCGACGTCGAGGGTGTGGCGGACCGCGCTCAGCCCGGAGAAGCACAACGCTGCGCCGCCTACCGCGACGGGCAGCAGTCGCATCCCCCGGAGTCGCGAACGCGGCTGCCGCTTCTGCCTGTCGTTGACCTCCGCTTCCGTCGCGAGCACGGACAGCGCCAGGGCCACGGGGAGCGCGATCCCCGGGAACTCGAGCCCGAAGTCGAAGAGCTGTGCGATGCCAACGGCCACCACGGCTGCCGTCAACGCGGCGTGGACCGGGCCGAGCGATCCACGTCGCACCAGGCTCAGGAACCTCCAGAGCGCGAACGCGATGATGCCGAGGCCGAAGACCAGCCCCGACTCGGCCGCGAGCTGCATCACGATGTTCTCCGGATAGACGAGTCGCACGGACTCGTCGTCATCACGCTGGGACGCGATGGGCGCCTCGAAGGCGCCTCGCCCCACGCCGGTGAGCGGATAGGCCCTCGCCAGCTGGAGCGCCGCCTCCCAGCCGCGAAACTTCTGGCTCTTGAGGACGGCGTTGGCGGGATCCTTCTGCACGAGGCGGCTGCGCAGGCCATCGGCGCCCATGAGCGCCGCCGCTCCCAGCACCAGGACGATGCCGGCAGCCAGCGCCGCGCCGCGCACGCGACCGAAGTGCTGGCTTGCGATGATGGTGAGGAACGTCAGCGCGCCGACCGCGAGCCCTGCTGCGCCCCCGCGCGACGTCGTGCCGAGCACCGAGGCGCAGAGGGCAGCCGAGAGCGCAGCGTAGGCCAGTCGGCGCCCTCCGCTGCTCGCGACGGCGACGCCGATTGCACACAGCGCGGTCATCGCAAAGAGCGACGCCGCGTTGTTGGGCGCGACGAAGGGCGCGAAGAAGCCGAAGCCCGGCAGGGACCGCGGCGTGTAGAAGCCGTAGATGCGCGTGGCGCCCGACCAGCGATGGGCCCAGGCGAGGACGGCGCAGACACCGCCGAGCCACGCGATGGCGGCCGCGGGACGCCGCACGTCGCGCTTGCGCAGCAGCTCTGCGCCCACGAGGAAGACGCAGAGCGCCGCACACTGCTTGCAGAGCTCGAGCGTCGTGGCCGCACGGTCGAGCGTGATGGGCGCCCACCGCGCCCCCGTCTCTGCTCGCAGCGCAGCCGCACCGGGCGAGACGAGGCGCAGGAGCCAGGGCGGCAGCGGCACGACCTGCAGCGCACTCCAGCAGAGCACCGCGATGTAGACCCAGGCGAACGGCGTGACTCGAACGCCGCCGCGCGTCGCGGGGCTCAGCGCAGCGACGAGGAGCATGGTGACGGCTCCAGCGCAGAGGACGACCTGCGTCTCCGGATGGACGGCGCCCATGGCGAGCGTCGCCGACCAGCACAGCGCGTAGAGAGCGAGCTCGAGCGTCGTCACGACCGAGCGGTCCGGGTCCCGCTTGCCCATGCGCTCACGGGAGCGAGTTCCTCAGAAAATGCGTTCGGGGACCGAGATGATGTCGCCCGGCCGGACATACACGTTCTTCGCGCGGCCCTCGCTGATGGAGGAGACCGGCACGCGGACGGTGGACTTCTTGCCGTTCTCGGTGCGGGTGATGGTGGTGTCGTTCTTGGCCGAGCTCGGTATGAAGCCGCCGGCCAGCGTGATGGCCTCGAGGATGGTCATCGCGGGCTGGTACGAGATGGTCCCCGGCTTGTTGACCTGTCCCATGACGACGATCTTCTTCGAGGTCTGCTGACTGACGAGAACGCTCACCTGCGGGTTGCGAAGGATGCCGTCCGCGAGTCGCTCGGCGATCTTCGTCGCGGCTGCCTGGGGCTCGAGCCCTTCGACGTGGATGACACCCGCCAGCGGAAACGTGATTGTTCCATCAGCCCCGACGCGGTGAATGCTCGAAAGGTCGTTCTCGCCGAACACCCGCACCTCGAAGATGTCCCCCACGCCGAGCGCGGTGTCGGCGAGCGGAGGCGGGGCGTCCAGCGTCGCAAGCTTGCCGTCGTGACATGCGGCCGCGAACAGTGCGGTCACCAGGAGGACGAGCGCGAGCCGCATCGGTCTGCCCGGTTTCAGTAGCGGAACGTCAGGCCGAGGTAGACCTCGTGCTTGTCGTAGGCGACGGGCACAGTCGCTGCTGGCATGACCGCACTCGCGGTGAGCGTGGTGTTCGACCGGAGGATCGAGAAGTCGTAGCCAGCGCTGAGCGCCAGCCATTGTCGGTAGGTGAAGAAGTCGACGCGCGCATTGAGCACGAACGAGTTGTCCATGCGGGCAGTCGTCGGGACACCGCTCGTCTTCACGACTCCGGTGGCGGGGGTTATGCCCTCATAGCGCGTGTTCTGATAGGCGACGCGCAGGAAACCGACGAAGCGCCAGACCTGCTGGGTCAAGCCGACCGAGACGTTGTCGAAGTTCGCGTAGACGCCGAGCAACGTGTTCTCGATGTCGTGCCGGTAAGCGAACGAGACGCCGGTGAACGCGAGCGGGCGCCAGCCGAGCGTGAGGCCCGCGACGCCCGTGCTCGGGCTCGGGCCGGTCTTGTAGAAGCCGTTCGCATACCCACCGTAAATGTCGAACGTCAGCTTCGTGGTGAGGAGACCGTTGAGGCCGGCGACCACGCGCAGCGGATAGCCGTCCGGACGCTGCAGGGCATCGGCGGCGGACAGTTGCTTCTGGTACTGATAGACGACGTTGTCGGCCATGACGTACACGGACGTCTTCGGCAGAAACTTGTAGAGCAGGCGAAGGTTCGAGTGATGGTAGTAGTTGTCGAATATCTGCTGCTGCTTGTTCTCCCAGAAGTCGATGCCGAACGCATACGCCAGATCGAGCTCGAGGCGGCCGCCACGCGGCTTGATGCGGAGCCGGATGCCGAGCTCGTTGAGGTCGCGATCGAAGTTGGTCGAGCTGGCGTGATACGCCGGCTGGCTGGAGCGGACGAAGTTATCGTACAGCTCCGTGGTCACCGGCCCGGTCGGCAGGATGACGGCGCTCACGCTCGCGGTCACGTTCAGCTGACGCGGCGGACGCCGCCCGGTGCTGGCTACGAGCCACTCCCGGTAGTCGAGCCCGGCGCCCAGATTGAAGACGACCTTCTGCCCGGTCGGACGGCTCGCGATGCTGAAGTGCGGCGTCAACCGCAGCGCGAGCCCCTGGGTCGTGTTGGACGACTCGTAGAAGACGTTTGAATCGTAGCGAAGCTCGGCGCCGACGCCGATGTGCAGCACGGCACCACTCCCGAGGGCCACGCCGTCGCCGAGCGCAGAAGCCGAGGGCGCCGCGCCGGACGTCGGCATCGACTGCGCACGGGCCACGCCCGCTCCCAGCACAAGGAAGGCCAGTACGGCGAGCGGTCGTCGGATGTGCATTAGATAAATGGGAGCTCTCGAAGGTAAGGAGTCGGGACGGCCGGAGCCTAGGGAACCAGGCAGCCGTAGTCAACTGTAGGTATGCGTGGGAGGGCGACGATCCCGTGACGACACGGGATCGCAAGTACGCCAGGTTACGCGAAGGGCGAGGCCTCGGGCGGGCGCGCCGCGTTCGGGATGATCCCGGCGGGCGGTACGGTCGGATCCTCGACGGGGATGTTCGGGTCGACCTCGACGTCGTTGCGGGTCGAGCCGATGTAGCTCACGTCCTCGCCGACGCAGCCTTCGGCCTCGGTGCCGAGGACGAGGACCTTCTGGTACACGATGTTGGTGCGCTCGAGGCCGTGGACGCGGGCCCCGTCGTCGTGGTTGGCGGATGCCGTCTCGACCGAGACGACCGCCTGGTTGCCGACGGCAATGTAGCCGCGGACCTGGACGAGCTTGTCGGACGTGCAGTTGACCATGACCATGTCGCGCTTGGTCTCGGCACGACGCTGGAGCGCAACGACGCGCCCCTCGGTCTTCTGCATCGTCCCCTGCATCGTGCGCACGCGGGAGAGCGTCTCTTCCGCGGAGAGCGTGGCCGGGTCGACCTGCGCCAGCGGGTCTGCACTGCCACCCGGCGCCTGCATCTGCCCGCGTACGCCTGCGAGCGAGATCCCCGAGAGGAGCACGCCGCCTGCGACCACCATCCAACGCTTGGAAACAATGGACATTTTCACCCTCACCTGAAACTGGAGCAGCCGACCCGTCGACGGTAGCAGTATTCGGGTCGGAGATCTAGATGCTCGTAACTCTTACTTCGACGCCTGGAAAATGAACGGATACGAGAACTGCGCCGTGCCCCCGGTGGGAGCCGGCAGGCGCCAGGTCAGAACGCGGCTCTTGATGCAGCCCGCGACCTCGTCGTCCTTCATCGTGTCGTTCTCGATGTCGGCCGAGGTGACCTTGCCGATGGCGGAGATCTCGAACCGCAGCTGGATCTTGCCGCTCAGGTTCGGGTTGCGCTTGAGGCCCGCCTCGTAGCACGCCGTGATGGCGCCGAGGTGGCTGCGGATCTCCTTCACGAGGATGCTCGGGTCGAGAGTGCCGTCGACGTCGATGGGGGCCGACGTGGCCTTCACGTTGCCCCTGACCGCGTGCTCGCCGGTGCGCTCGCCGGTGCCGACCTCGCCCGGGCCGCCCGCACGCAGCGAGCCGCCGCCCTTGAGCGAGCCCGTGCCGCCGGTGCCCTTGCCGTGCAGGCCGCCGCCCGTCTCGCCGCCGACGGACACGCCGCCCACGGAGCCGAACACCTTGCCCGCGTCGCCGGACACATCGCCCGACTTGAGCAGATCGTTGAGCGCGCCGCCCTCGCCCTTGGCGCCGAGGATCTTGAGCGCACCGGTGGCCGCAATCTTCTCCGAGAGCGCAGCACGACGCGCTGCGTCTTCAGCCGCCTTCTCCTCCGCGGTCTTCTGCGGCCT
>JAYTLP010000439.1:0-4417 GCA_043729375.1 Myxococcales bacterium | reverse complement strand
ACCGCCACGCTGCACCCGCCGCGCGATGGCTACGTGCTGCGCGGCCTGAACCTCGCGGTCGTCGGGTACGCTCTCAACATCGCGGGCTGGCTCCTCGAGTGGTGGCCGCGGACCCTGGTTCACGCCGTCACGGCGCTCGCAGTCATCAGCGGCGCAGGCCTCGCCTACCACGCGACCCGGAAGCGCGGTCGAGTGCTGCTCCTCGTGCTCGGCGCGGTGATGTTCTTCGTTGCCGCGTCCACGATGCCGCCCGGTGATCCGCGCCGCGGCCTCCTCCGCAGCGACGTGCTCCACGCGCTCGGTGGCGCGCTGTGTCTCCTCGGCCTCGTGGCGCGCCACCCGGTCGATCGGACCGCGCGGCCGTTCGTGCTCGCGCTCGTGCTCGTCTTCGCCGCGCCGCTCCTCACCGGGCGCGTGCATGCGGTGCTGCCGTCTGCGCTCGCAGACTTCATCGCTCCGCAGAGCTTCGAGCATCGCTACCGCGGCTTTCCACTCGTGCCGTTCGCGGCGTACGCGCTGCTCGGTGGCGGCGCCGTGCGGCTGCTGCGCTCGCTCAAGCACGATGCAGCCAACCCGCGCGCACGCTTCGTTGCGGCGCTGGTGGTCGGCTCGGCCACCACGCTCTACCTCTTCCCGGAGCAGCGCTTCGTCGACGTCCACGTCGCGCACAACGTGCTCCTGTACTCGATCATCGTCTCGGGCGCGCTCGTTGCGGCGTCGCTGCTCGGCCCGCAGCACACGGGCTTTCTTCGGCTGCTCGGGCGTCACTCGCTCCTTGCCTACTGCCTGCACGTCGAGCTCGTCTTCGGGAGCACCAGCGGCATCCTCCACCACCGGCTCGGCCTCCTTCTGTGGGTGGGCTGCGTTGCTTACGTGGTGCTCCTCATCGCGGGGCTCTGCATCTCGATCGAGCGGCGCAAGGCAGCTGCGGCGCTCGCCCGAGGTCTGACACGAGCACCGGAGGCGCCGCGCGTCGAGGTGGAGCGACCCGCGTCCGCGTCGAGTCAGCCGCGGCTCGTCCCCGCGAGCCGCGCCGCGCCGCCCCACGTCGCAGGCTCGTAGCCGGTCACAGGCCGCTTCGAGCCGCGTAGAAGAGGACGCCGAGCCGTCGCGGCGGCCCTGCTCAAAGCGGGCATGGCGAACCCGCACCGCAGCAGGTCGTCCCACAGTTGCCGTTGCCCATCGATGGGCCGGCGCTGGCGCACGTCTGGTCCTTGGCGCAGGCGTTCGACGTTCCACAGCGGCAGGTGCCGTTGTCGCACCACTCGCCGGTGTTGCAGCAGCTCCCGCCGCCGCCGCACTGGACGCCGCCCGCGCAGGTTCCCGAGCAGACGCGGCCAGAGAGGTCGGTGTTCGAGAAGTCGGGCATGGACGAGAATTGATCTCCGACCGCGAGGTCGCCGAGAGCGAGATCGGCGCGGGCCAGGTCTGCCCCCGCGAGGTCACCGCTCCCGGACGGCAACGCCGTGGAGTGGCAGCCCACGAGCGCAAGGAGGCCGAGCAGACTCGAGAGCTGAAGGGCTTTGAGCACAGCACATGCTACACCGCGCAGGCGCACGCACCGAGCCCGTCAGTCGCGGGTGAGCGCCGCGATGGTGAGCGGTCCCAGCCGGTTGCTCGGCAGCCCACGCTGCGAGGTCGGACCTGGCCCAGTTCTTTTCAGCTCTCACGCGAAGTGACCTTGCGACCGCTGACCCTCTTTTGCGCCGGCGCTGGGTCGGGATCTGCTGCGGCGGGCTCGGCAACGCGGAGCTCGACCCCGCCTACACGAGGACCTGGAAACGCGCGGCGACCATCCCCGAGGATTTCTACCCGCGACCCGTGTGGGAGATTTCGAGTTGGGGCGCGCCCGGCACGATTCGAACGTGCGACCACCGGCTTCGAAGGCCGATGCTCTATCCAGCTGAGCTACGGGCGCTGAACGCTGCGAACCTAGCGCAGCGTCGATTCAATGTCACCCGTCGCGCGCGGGTCGCCGCGCGATCGCGCAGTGCTCGATGCGTGCGTGGAGTCGTGGGCGTCGTATTCATCACCGCTGGCTGTCGGGGTCACGCGAGCACGCCGGTCGAGACGTTCGACTTCGCTGGCTCGCAGCCCGCCGATCTGTCGGCGGTGGCCAGCGACGCGAGCGAGCCTCGGGCCGATGCCGGCGAGAGCGACCTTGCTGACGTCGCGCTGACGTGCGACCCCGGCGCAGCGCTCGCGGGTGGCGGCGATCCTGCCGGTGCGTGGTCCGACGTCGCGGCGTGTGCCTCGGCCGACGCGTTCTACCAGCTCGGCTGCACGGCGCTCGTGTTCGAGTCGCTCGCCGTGACGAGCCAGAACGCGTCCGGTCCGCCGGTCTCGACCCTCCTTCTGGACGCGGGGCAGTTCGACTCGCTCACCATCGCCTGCTCGTCCAAGAACGGCGTGTGCCGTTGCCCGATGTCCTTCGACGCGGACAGGAACGAGTCGGGCACGTGGTCGCGCACCGGCGATGGTTACACGCTCACGTCGAGTACCCTTGCAAACCCGCTGCACTTCTCGGCGGAGCTCCACGATACGGTGCTGCGCTACCGCGGTGACGCAACCACGACGCGAGGTGATCGCGGCATCACCTACGTCAGCAAATAAAGCTCAGTAGTCCGCGTCTTCCTTGGGCGGACGCTCGAGCGTGGGCGCGCCTTCCGGCGGATCTCCGTCGTCGAGTGCGAACACCTTCACGGCGTCGTCGCGGTGACGGCCGGGCGCGATGCGCGTCAGGATCGACTGCAGGTTGCGCTTGATGTCGTCCATGCTCACCGCGGCCACCCCCGCGTCGACGACCTTGCCGACGTACACGTCCGTGGGGCCGCGCACGATGGCGAGGAAGTCCGGGTTGCTGCCGTCGAAGTAGCCACGGTCGCGGGGCGGACAGTTGTTGAGCTGGTCGCGGAGCTTGTTGTCCACGCGCAGTGCGATGAACAGCTTGCGTTCGCTTTCGATCCTCATGGGCCAGGGACGGTAACACGCCCCGACGACATCACGGGCGGAAGATGTCGCCTACGGTCCGAAGACCGAGATGCTCGTGTTCACCGTGTCGGAAAAGACGAGGAGCGGAGGGCAAGCCTGCGCCACCGGCGACTGGATGAAGGGAGCCGCGGCATACGATACGTACTTGATGCCGGTCGCCGGCAACTCGACATCGAAGTGTCCTCCGCCTCGGTTCTGGAGGATCGTCGGCACGAGCCGCTCTGTCATCGTGGACGGCTGAAGCCACAGGAAGAGGTCGTCGGCACCGTCCTGGTTCCAGTCGGTGCGCTGCAGGCCGAAGACGGACCCACCCACCGCACCCACCGCAATCGGTTTGTAAGTAGTGTTGTTTCCGAGCTGCGTGATTGCGCAGAGAGAGTCCATCATTGGCGCATTCTCGCCACCGAGAACCAGGTCGTCCCGGCCATCATTGTCGATGTCCGCTGCGGTCATCGTGGTCGTGTGGGTCGGCAGCGGCGATGGCAGTGTGACCGACTTGAAGGCGAACGAGTCAAGGGTCGTTCTTTTGAACTCGAGCAGCTCGAGTTTGGACGTCATGCTCGTGTCCGGAACGGCCTGCTGCAGCACGGCGAGGAACACGGCACCGGGTGTGGCGCCGGCCGGGAACGAGAGGAGGGCAGTTGGGTTCGCGCCCGAGAGCTTGACGTCGGTCCGATTGCCGCCGAGGTAGGTGAAGTCGGCGCCAATCGTCGGGGCAGTCCCCGGATACACGAAGATTCGTGGGTAAGGCGAAGCGCTCGCCGTTTCGCTGAAGCCGACGAGGAGGTCGGGGTGCCCATCGGCGTCGAGGTCACCGAACGCAATCGAAGAGGGCAGCCAAACCGTCGAAAGCACATTCACCTGCTTCAAGCTCATATCCTCGAGAACGTACTCCGTGGTGGAGTAGGTGTTCACTGTGCCGATCAGCACGATGACGACGTGGATCTTGCCGTCCGGGGCCAGAATGGCCGCAAACGACGACGCAGGTGACCCCAACGAATAGTAAGTGGCGGCCGCCGCCTTGCCGTTGATATCGTCGATTCGCGAGAGAGTCGCGCCCGTCAGTCCCGGGTAGAGCCCGAGCGCGGTGCTGTTCCCGGTTTTCAGCCGCACCAGCGCCACGCTCGCCGGCGAGGGCAGAACTTCGTGCAGAGCCTTGGTGTTGATGCCCACGGCAGTGTTGTTGGTGAGGTTGCCAAGGCCTGCGAGCACGCACCCGGTTTTTCCGCCATCTCCGAGCAGCCCGCCGTCGATGGAGCCGTCCATCTGCACGCTCGCATCATCGTGCACCGAGCCGTCCCCGCCGCCACGGGTCCTCTCGAAGTGGGTGTAGTTGCGGCACGCGCCGAGCGCGAGCGCCGCGAGCACCACTGCCAGTGTCGGTTTCATCTCGTCTTCCGGGCGGACCACAGGCCAATCGACGCAG
>JAYTLP010000438.1:0-8158 GCA_043729375.1 Myxococcales bacterium | reverse complement strand
CTCGAGGTCACCGCCGGCGGACGCGTCGACATGGTCGTGGATCCCCCGGATGCGCCGCTCGAGGTTGCGCTGCGCGAGGATGGGACGCCGCTCGACGGTCGACGCGTGCTGATTGGCCCGATCGCGCTTCCGCTGCTCGACGCGCAGCAGGGCGGCATCCTCCACTTCTCGACGCAGCAGCTCGACTGGCTCGACGCGGCGCGGCCGCCGGACCTCGGCGACGAAGGTGCGCTCGTGATGTGGCGTGACCCCGTCGCGCTCACGTCGAGCGCCCACACGGCCACGGCGGCAGACGGCGAAGTGGCGACGATGATGCAGCGCTGGGGCTACGCGCAGCAGCCGGCCCGCGCGCCTTGACACCACCGACGGCTCGTCGCAAAACCTGGGCCCATGATCGACCCCAAGCTGCTCCGCGAGCGTCCCGAAGAGGTTCTCGCCACGTACCGCGACCGGCTCTTCGACGGCGAGTCGGCCAGGGTGGCCGAGCGGGTGATCGAGCTCGACAAGCAGCGTCGTGAGCTGTCGTCGCGCGCAGACGAGCTGAAGAGCAAGCGCAACGTAGATTCGGCTGCGGTCGGTCGCGAGAAGGACGCCGAGAAGCGCACCGCGCTCCTTTCGACGATGGCCAGCTACAAGGAGGAGATCGCGCGCCTCGACGCCCAGCTCCACACGGTGGACACGGAGCTGCGGACCCTCGAGCTGCAGCTCCCCAACTTGCCCGATCCGTCCGTGCCGCTCGGGCGCTCGGACGCGGAGAACATCGTTCTGCGTCAGGTCGGCGACGACTGGAAGGCTGCCCGGCCCGGCCTCGCCGCGCCAAAGCCGCACTGGGAGCTCGGAGAGAAACTCGGCATCATCGACTTCGAACGCGGCGTGAAGATCTCCGGCTCGCGCTTCTATCTCCTGCGCGGCAACGGCGCTCGCCTGCAGCGGGCGCTCATCTCGTTCATGCTCGACGTCCACCGCGAGCAGGGCTACGAGGAGGTCTACCCGCCGTCCATGGTGAAGAGCGTCTGCATGGAGGGCACGGGACAGCTCCCCAAGTTTGCAGACACCATGTATCGCGACGCCGAGGAGGACTTCACGTTCGTCCCGACGGCGGAGGTGCCCGTGACGAACATGTATCGTGACGAGGTGCTGCTGGCCGAGTCGCTGCCCATCAACCACGTCGCGTACTCGGCCTGCTACCGCCGCGAGAAGATGGCGCACGGAAAGGACACGCGCGGGATCAAGCGCGGGCACCAGTTCGACAAGGTCGAGATGGTGAAGTTCGTCGCGCCGGAAGGCTCGCTCGCCGAGCTCGACAAGCTGCTCGACGACGCAGAGGCGGTGATTCGTCGCCTCGAGCTGCCCTACCGCGTCATCGAGATGGTCACCGGCGATCTCTCGTTCGCCGCCTGCAAGAAGTACGATCTCGAGGTCTGGGCACCGGGCTGCAACGAGTGGCTCGAGGTGTCCAGCTGTTCCCTCTTCGGCGACTTCCAGGCCCGCCGCGCTTCGATCCGCATGAAGAGCGGCAAGGACAAGCCGCGCTTCGTCCACACGTTGAACGGCTCGGGTCTCGCACTACCCCGCACGCTCATCGCGGTGCTCGAGAACTACCAGCAGGCCGACGGCAGCGTGCTCGTCCCTGCTGCGCTGCGCCCGTACCTCGGCGGCCAGGCGACGCTGTAGGGACGGCGCCGGGCTACTGCGTTGCACGCGTGCGGCGCCAGGCCGCCCTGTCGAGGCTGTCCTGGCCGCCGACCCACAGCAGCGCGCCGGGAATGGTGAAGACGAGGCCCACGGCGGCCGACACTGCGCCCGATGCAATCTCGGGTGCACCCGTCGCGAAGCGCGTGGACGGCTGGCTCGCGCCGATGCCGATGAGCACGCCGCCGAGCACGACGAGCGTGACGCCGGGGATTGCGAGGCCGAGGCCGATGTTGCGCCGCGTGCGCGCGCGACGCTCGATCCGGTCGAGATCGATCGAGTCGAGCCGCAGCGGCGACAGCGAGGCCTCGGGGGTGGCCTTGAGCGGCGAGACCACCGGGGGCTCGGCCGGGGGCTCGGCGCGCGCGACAGTCGACACCGCCACCAGCGCCAGCGCCGCGCGCGTCGACCGTTTGGCACCCGTCACGGATGGCACCAGCCGACGAAGCCGCAGCCTATGGACGCGCAGGTGGCGCTCGGGACCATCGCGCGCTCCCCGGTCAGCCGAGCAACGGCGAGGCGCTCGGCGACCGCTGCGAGCTGTCCCGCGAGTATCTGCTCGTCGGCAAGCGCAATCCACACGGGCCCCGGGTTCTCGTCCCGCAGATAGACGACGCCGACGCGAATCGCCTGCGCGCGGGGATAGAGCGCGCGAGCGGCGACGGCGTACGCGCCGAGCTGGAAGCGATGCGCATCCGGCTCGCCGCGTCGCGCGTGCTTGTAGTCGAGCACCGCGACCTCGTCCTCTCCGAAGATCACGAGATCCATCTGACCACGTACGACGCGGACGTCGCCAGCCCGGGCCGGCAGAGAGAGCGAGAACGGCAGCTCGCGGCGCAGCGGGCGCTCCGCGAGGCCCTGCGCGAAGGGCGTGCGCAGGAACGCGGCGACCTCGCCGACGATCGCAGCCACGTCGAGATCGCCGTGCCCTTCGCCGAGGCGCACCAGCTCGGCATGCGATGCATCCTCCGACAGTCCGAACGTGCAGCGCTCGAGCAGCCAGTGGGCCAGCGTGCCGGCGCCGAGCGGGTCGAGGCCATGGGCAAGGTGGCCCCGACGCTGGCCCGGGCGGCCGTCGTCGAGCGCGAGCTCCTGCAGGAGGTGGTAGCGCCGCTCGCAGCGCCCGAACTCGTCGAGCGCAGTGACGGCAACCCGCAAGGATCGCGACGTCAGAGAAGGCGGCGGGCGGAAAGCGGGCAGCGCGTCGATGTCGACCGAGCGCTCGACGGGCGGCGGCAGGGGTGCAGGCGGTACGGGGCGCGCGCGCGGCACCACGTCGAGGAGTCCCGCCGGCAGCGCATCGATGAAGCCCCGCCAGGTGCCTGCCTTGCCTTCTCCCGAGAAGACCAGGCGATCGCGGGCGCGCGTAGCAGCGACGTAGAAGAGGCGCAGCGACTCGGCCTCGTGCCGTCGCTTGCGCCGCTCCGACACGCGCCGCGACACCGCAGTTTCGTGCCGGTCGGCCGGGCGCTTCATGCCGAGGCCGAGGTCGGGGTCGTAGGCCCAGAGCCCCGTCGGGCTGCGCCCGGGAGCGCCGCAGTCGGCGACGTAGACCACGGGAAACTCGAGCCCCTTCGACTGGTGAATCGTCATGATGCGCACCACGTCGTCTCGCTCGTCGGCGATCTGCGCCTCGGCCTCGTCGACGGAGGATTGCGGCCGCACGGCGCGCCCGAGCCAGCGCGCGAAGCCGGCCAGATCGGACAGCGGAGGACGCTCGCGCTCGACGATGGCCGCGCGCAGGAGGAGCTGGTCGATGTTGGCAACCTTCTGCAGGCCATCGGGCGTGGCGGCCAGGAGCGGCACGAGGTCGAAGCGCTGCACGATGCGCCGTAGCAGCGCGGAGGGCGAGAGGTGCTGCGCCGCCACCTCGAGGTCGACGAGCCGTGCCCGGAACAACGCCAGGCGCGCGCGATCCGTGTCCGACATCGGCGCGGTGAGCCCGTGCACGAGCTGCGTCGTGTCGAGCTCGTGGGTGGCAACGAGGCTGCCAAGGCCCTCGTCGGAGAGCCCGCACAGCGGTGAGCGCAGCACACCCACGAGCGCGAGCCGATCGGACGGGTCGACGAGCAGCAGCAGCAGCGAGGCGAGATCACGGATCTCCTGCGCTTCGTAGAACCCGCGGCCGCGCACGACGTAGTGCGGAATGCCTGCACTCGAGAGTGCGGAGAGATACGTGCCGAGGTGGGTGTAGCGACGCAGGAGCAGTGCCATGTGGCCGGGGCGCCTTCCCGCCGCAAGCGCGCCTCGCATGTGGCCGACGATTGCGTCGGCTTCGCGACGGCGCTGCACGTCCGAAGGCACCTTGTCTTCGCCGA
This sequence comes from Myxococcales bacterium, assembly GCA_043729375.1. Classification (GTDB taxonomy): domain Bacteria; phylum Myxococcota_A; class Polyangia; order Palsa-1104; family Palsa-1104; genus JBDTCO01. The sequence continues at coordinate 4,148 of JAYTLP010000438.1, read as the reverse complement.
CTTCGCTCGTCTGCAACAGCTCGACGATCGAATCCTGCGCGTCCTGCCGCTCCGCGAGAAGCGCATCGCGCTCGGGCACAAACGAGAGCGCCCAGGGCTCGGCGGCCGCCCGTGCAGCAAACGCCGACTCGAAAAGCACGTTGCAGAAGTCGATCACGCGCGGCGCCGAGCGGAAGGAGCGGCGCAGCAGAACTTCATGCGCGCCGCGCTCGCGGAGTTGCTCGGCTACCCGCGTGAACACCGCCACGTCCGCGCCTCGGAACTCGTAGATCGATTGCTTGCGATCTCCGACCACGAAGCGGCGCCCGCCCGCCTCGGGCACGACGCCGTCGCAGAGCAGCGCGACGAGCTCCGACTGCACCGCATTCGTGTCCTGGAACTCGTCGACGAGGACCGCGTCGTAACGCTCGGCCTCCCGCCGCGCCAGGTCCGCGTCGGCACGCAGTGCGTCGCGCGGCAACCGGATGAGATCGCCGAAGTCGACGACACCGTCGCGCCGCTTCTCGTCCGCGTACCGCCGCTCCACTTCCCCCACCAGCCGCTCGACTGCGCGCGCGGCCGGCGCCACGTCGATGGATGCCTGCGCCTCCGCGTGGTGATCGAGCGAGCCGTAGAGCGCGACGCGGGCGGCCGTCAGTGAATCGCGCCGATCCTTCGAGCGAATGTGCTTCATTCTTCCGCGTAGCGCGGCCTCGTCGAACGCAGGCGTGCCGAAGCGCGCACCCAGCTGCACCACCTCGAGCGCGTGCTCGTGGCTCATCTTCTCGAGCAACGGCACGAGCTTCGCAAAGTCTGCCAGCGCCACCTCCACTGCGACGCGCGCCTCGACGAGCTCGGCGTCCAGCAGCCTGGGCTCGTACGCGGCGGCGATGCCGTCTGCCTCCCGGCCTTCCTCCGCCAGCGCCGCCCGCAGCCTCGCGAGCTCCTCGATGAAGCCCGGTCGTTCGCGCCCCCCGAAGCTGAGTGCTTCCACGAGCGCTTGCACGGGCACGTCTTCGCGCGCGAGGGCGTCGAGCGTCACCGCACGCGCCGCCTCGACCGCGCGGCTGTCGGCCTCCACCGGGTCGAGCAGCGAGAACGAAGGGTCCACACCCGCCAGCGCCGCGTGGCGTCGCAGCAGCGCCTGTCCGATCGCATGGAACGTGCCGATGGGCGCGCGGGTGAGCTCGGTCAGAGCCGCGCGCAGCGCGTCCACGCGGGGTAGCGAGCGCCCGGTCCTGGCAGCGGCAGCGACGAGCGATTCCTCTGCATCGAGACCGCGATCGCACAGCGCGGTCAGCCGACCGCGGATCCGCTCCTCGAGCTCGCCCGCGGCCTTGTCGGTGAACGTGATGACGAGGATGCGCGCGGGAGGCACCGGCTGCGTTCGTTCCCCGAGACCGGTGACGAGGTGGAGGTACAGCGTGACGAGCGCGTGCGTCTTGCCCGTCCCCGCTCCGGCCTGCACGACGAGATCTCGCGCAAACATCCCGATGTCGCGAAGGGTGTCGGCGCTCACGGCGCCTCCTCGTCGTGGGCGCGCCGCTCGACGATGCGGCACGCCGACTGGAGGCGACAGGTCTGGCATGCGTCGGGCTGCGGACGCACGGCGAAGTGACCTTCGCGCATGCGATGCACCTGTGCCCACAGCTTGTCGACGAACGCTCCACTATCGAGACGCACCCAGCTCGGCGCCGCGGCAACCGCGAGCTGCATGTCCTTGAGCGAGAAGTACACGAGCTCGATATCCTCGACACCGAGCTGCGCGCGCACGACGGCCGCGTACAAAGGAAGCTGCCAGCTCGTCTCGCCCATGCTCTCCGGGTTCAGCTCTTTCTTGAGCCCGGCGAGCTTGCCGCTCTTGTAGTCGAACACGGCCGCACGATGAGCGTCACGGTCGACGCGGTCGATGGAGCCGCCGACGTAGAGCGGCGGCGTCCCGCCCGGCACCTCCACCTGGTGAAAGACGTGCTCGAGGTGCGTGGGCAGGAGCGGCGATCGGCGCTGCACCTCGTGCTGCCACACCGCGCGGAGGAGCCGAGCCAGCATTCTGCGTCGCTGCTCGAACAAGATCTCGTTGCCGATTGAACGCTCCCGGCGCCAGCGCTCCACCACGTGCGCGAGCGCTGCGTCGATGTGCGCAGCTTCGGCGTCGTGGCCACGCAGCGGGAGATGTCCCGCGTCACGCCAGCGCACGAACAGCGCCTCGAGGGCCACGTGCGCGAGCCGCCCGCCCGCTCGCTCGTCGAGCTCGTCGGTGGCCTCGTCCGGCGGCGCGACGCGAAGCACCGCGTCGAGCCAGAAGCGCTGCGGGCACTCCACGTAGCGCGCGAGGGTCGAGGCCGAGAGCGGCCGCTCCGCGCGACCCGGCAGCGCGTGCTCGACGAGCCTTGCGCACAGCTGCGCATCGAGGATCCTCCCGTCGTGTACGCCGGCCTCGTCGTTGCTCGCGAAGAACCGCGCGCGCTCGTGCTCCATCGCGACCAGCGCCTCCACCTGCTGCAGGCGCACCCCGAGCCGGGTGCGCAGCGTCGCGAGGGTGGCCTCATCGAGCCCCTCGCGCAGCGTGAAGTCGCCATGCTCCTCGACGAGAAACCGCGCCGCCACCTCGACCCTCGTTCGCGCGTCCTCCACCATGGGGAGGCGCGCATCGGCCGCCGTGTCGTCGATCGCGCCGAGCGCGATCGCCTGCTCGACCAGCTCGCCCGGCAGCACCGCGCGACCGCCGTCGTCGGTGCGCGACCGCGTCACCCAGATGCTCCCCGCGCGGGCGAATGCGCGGGCGATCCCGAGCCGCTCGCGCCGCGCGGGATCGTCAACCGCATCGAGGAGCGGGCGGCCGAGCGCGCGACCGAGCGTGTTGAGCGTCTCGTCGTGAAGAAGCGGGTTGGACGACGGGCCTCGCAGCGACGACTCGCTCGCGCCCGCCAGCACCAGCAGCGCGAGAGGTCCCTCGGGCAGGTCGTCGTAGGCGCACACCGTCACCACGCCGCCCCGCGCCCCGTTCGCGTGGAGCGACGGCTCGCTCCATGTCGACAGCAGCAGCGCCTCGACCTCGCGGCGTGACCAGCTCCGTTCGTCTACGCCGAGGCGTCGCGCTGCCGCGGGCAGATCCTTGCGAAGTTGCTCGAGCACGCGAAGCGATGCGTGCTCGTCGGCACGCGCGCGTCCGATCGCATCCCGCGGCACCGGCACCGGGCCGTCACCAATGCGGCGGGCGCGGTCGGGCAGTCCGAGCAGCGCGAGCAGCTCGCCGAGCGAGTCGAGGTGGTCCTGCAGCGACGCGCGCTCCGGCAGCGCGCGCAGTCGATCGCGGATGCCGAGCACGTGGCGCACGATCGCGCGAGCCTCGTCTCTGCGCGCGCCCGCCGCGTGGGTGAACAGGGGGCCTTCCCACGCGTCCGGGTCGTGCGTCTCGGGGAGTGCCTGCCGGACCAGCGCGGCGAGACGGCCGGGCACGATCGGCCTGCCGCCGGTCTGCAGCGGCTCGAGCAGCGGCGAGCCGAGCAAGCGGGCGAAGCCATCGCGCCGGAGGCCGTCCCTCGCGAGCGCGTAGATGGAGCGCACGAGCCGAAAGGCGCCCGTCTCGTCGGCGCAGCCGGCGGCGTGCTCGACCACCGGCACCCCGTAGTCGGCGAGCGCCCGTCGAAGATGCTCACGCATCGTATCGTCGGGCGCCGCCACCACGACCTCGTCGGGGGAGAGAGTCGCCAGGCAATCGACGATGTGTCGCGCAACGCGGCGCGCCTCCAGCGAGGGCCCCGTGGCGAGCACCAGCGACGGGCGAGGCCCCGTCGCCAGTGGAACGACCACACGCTCCACCGTGGCGCCACCGTCGGCTTCGAGGAGGTCGAGAGCGCGCGTCGCCGCATCGACAAGCCCGGCGTCCCAGCGGGTGGAGGCGGCGCCCACGGGCTCGGCGATGCCGCAACGGACCGTGAGCCCACGCGTGGCGAGCGCGTCGATGACGAGGCGCGTGAGCACGTCGAACGGCGCCGGCGCGTGCAGATCGACGGTGTCGATCTCGGCTAGGCTCGGCAGCGGTTCCCGCGCGATGGCCGAGAGCGCGATGCGCTGAGCGCCCCCCTCGTCGAGTCGCGCACCGAGCACGCTCTCGTAGCGTTCGAGGCGATCGGCGAGCGCCACGGCATCCACGCGCGCGCCGTCGG
>JAYTLP010000437.1:0-7139 GCA_043729375.1 Myxococcales bacterium | reverse complement strand
GCGGCAAGCTGTGCGTTCACGAACGAGCGCGCACCGATGCGCACCTCGGCACCGGCTTGCTCGAACGCGATGCCACCCTCGACGAGCGACCCCTGCCCGATGACGAGGCGGCCCCCGTGAGGCGCCGAGATCTTCCGCGCGCTGTACCGCGCAGACGGTGCGGCCTCGACGTGCAGGCCGGCGGCCTTCAGGCGGAGTCGCGCGACGGCCTCGAGCGTTCCCTCGATAGCGTTCATGACATTCTCTTGAGAGCGTCGTGGTCCGAGTCGACACGCGAGCGATACCCGGCCAGGCGCTGCGCGATCGGCCGCGGCACCAGCGCCGAGAGCAGCGCGCTGGCAGTCGCGTTGCGTATGACGCGCTCGAGCAGAGCCGCGCGCCCGAGGCCGAGCCGCAAGTTACGACGCACGAACAGCGTATGGTCGGCTCCGACGACCGCGCGGTAGCCGTACGTCTCCGCAATGTGAGCCATCGTGCGCCGCGAGTAGAACGCGACGTGCTGCCCGCTCTCGACGAGGTGATACCACCAGCCCGGTCGGAACCCGTCGTGAAGCACGGTGCCCACGAGCAACAGCGCAGGGCGAGCGGCGAACACGAGGTCGAGCTCGCGCCGTACGTCGACCAGGTGCTCGAGGACCTCGAATGCGGTCACCAGCGCGTGCGGTCGGGATGGATCGCCCTCGAAGCCGAGCGCGTACTCGTTGGCGGCGTGCTTGTCGTACCAGCGAAAGTCGAGGCCGAAGTCGCGCATCATGCGTACGAAAACCCCGTGACCGCCGCCGAAGTCGAGGCTTGTGGCGTCGCGAGGCAACCCGGCGAGCACGGCCACGAGCAACGTCAGCTGCGCGCTGGCGTGGTTCCGCGCGATCGCGCCGGTGTCGAGCCGCGAGATGGCGCGCTCGTAGGCGGCCTCGAGCCAGTACGGCGTCTCCGTGAAGAGCAGGTCGCACGCCGGACACAGGAAGTAGCGCACGTCGAATCGCCCGAGCAGCTGTTGCTGCCCGACGCCGGGCGCCTGCGCCGCGCACATCGGGCAGCCCATGCAACTCGCGCCACTCATTGCGCGAGGCTCTGAAGCGCGACCATCTTCGTGAAGCGGCCGCCGGCGGCGACGAGCTCGTCGTAGGTGCCCTCCTCTGCGATACGCCCGGCTTCGAGGACGTAGATGCGGTCGGCCGTGCGCACCGTGGAGAGGCGGTGCGCGATGAGCAGGATCGTCATGGTGCCCCTCAGCTGCTCGATGCTCGCCTGGATCGCGCGCTCCGACTCCGAGTCGAGCGCGCTCGTCGCCTCGTCGAGGACGAGGATGTCGGGCGCCTTCACGAGCTCGCGCGCGATGGCGAGGCGCTGGCGCTCGCCGCCCGAGAGCGTGGTGCCGCGGTCGCCGATGGGTGCCTCGTAGCCGAGCGGCAACGCCTCGATGAACGATGCCGCGTGGGCGTGGCGCGCGGCAACCTCGATGCGAGCGCGATCGATGTCCGGACGCCACAGCGCGATGTTGTTCGCCACGGTGTCCTCGAAGAGGATGGCCTCCTGCGGCACGTAGCCGACCCGGCGCCGCAGGCCCGCAAGGTCGAGCTCGCTCAGCGCGCGCTCGTCGATGCGCACGCTCCCCGCCGTCGGCTTCAGCGTCCCCGTCATCAGATCGACCAGCGTCGACTTGCCGGAGCCCGACGCGCCGACGAAGGCGATGGTCGTGCAGCGCGGCACGGTGAATGAGATGTCCCGCAGCACCGGCCGCCCCGGCTCGTACTCGAACGTGAGCCCGTCGCACCGCAGCGCCTGTGCGATGCCGGTGTAGGCAACGCTGCCGCCGCTCTCGCGCCGCGCTTCCGTGACCTCGATGGTCTGCTCCACCACGTCGACGCTGCCCATGAACCCGCAGAAGCTCTGCCAGGAGGTCTGCAGCATGAAGAGCTCGGTCATGATGCGCAGGAAGTAGACGAGCACCACGAACAGCGACGCCACCGGCTCACCCAGCACGGCTGCGCGGTAGTAGAGCAGCCCGCACAGGAACAGGATGAGGATCGGCTGGGAGAACGCGAGCAGCGCCGAGCCCGCGCGGCCCTGACCGCGCTCGGCGACGAGGACGCGCTCCGACGATCGGGTCACGCGGTCCTCGAAGACGTCGAATCCCGCTGTGGCTCGCAGATACTTGGCCGCCTGAAACGTCTGCACCACCAGGCTCGCCATCCTCGCGCTCTCGGCGGTCGCAATGGCCGCGTGCCGCCGCGCCGCCCCGCCGCTCAGGCGCAAGAACCCGATCATGAAGAGGCCCATCGCGACGCACACGGCGGTGAGTCGCCAGTCGATGGCGAGCACCACGAGGAAGAGCACCATAGCGTTCAGCGCCGGCGCCAGCGTGCGTACGAAGTACACGAGGCCGAGGCTCGCGCGCGCAACCTCGCTCACGAGCAGGTTGGTGGCGAAGCCCGCGTTCTGCTCGGCGATGTGCCGAAAATCCGCGTTTCCGAGCGCCGACAGGAGCCGGCGGCGCTGGGCCCGGGTCATGCGCTCCTGCGCGTCGACCTGTGCGAGGTACACGACGTACACCAGCACGCCCTTGCCCACGAAGAGCCCGACGATGAGCGGCAGCACCCCGCCCGGCGTGTGCGCCACATGGAAGAAGTCGATGACGCGTGACAGAGACCCGGACAGCGCGTCCGTCGCCGAGCCCGTCCCCGCCGTGAACAGCGGGAAGAGCAGCGCGATGCCGAGCGCCTCGAGCCAGCCCGCGACCACGGCGAGCACACCGATGACCACCATGCGCGCGCCGGACTGCGCCCAGAAGAGGCGGAAGTAGCGCACCGGCAGGAGCGACGCGAATTGCTCGGACAGGCTGGCCACGGGGCTACGGCGCAGCTATAGCGCCACCGTCGCTGTGTTGCAACACACGCTGGCCGAGATGCCCCAGGATCTCGCGGTACCGCGCGGCGAAGGCTCGCGTCCGCTCCGGGAGTTCTGCTGCGGCTCGGGCCGCGCGCACGTCGTCGAGCCCACCGGTGCCGCTCCACGCGGCCTCGATGAGGTCGGCGAGCGCCTCTGCGTCGTCTGGCGGAAAGTACATCGCGCCGGGCGGTGCCTGCTCCCGGTGCACGTCGATGTCGGAGAGGATCGTGGTCTTCCCCAGCGAGCGAGCCTCCTCCACCGTCGTGCTCCAGCCCTCGAAGCGGGACGGGTTGAGCACCGCGAGCGCGTCGCGCATGAGCACGATCAGCGACTCGAACGGCACCATGCCGAGGTGACGGAGCTGCGGTCCGAGGCCGAGCGCGTGGATGCGCGCCATCAGCGCGGCGTAGTGTCCGGGCGCGCGATAGTCCTCGGCCTTGCCCGTCATCACCACCACCGGCCGGAGGCCGCGCACCGCGAGGATACCGAGCGCCTCGACGACGACCGCGTGGTTCTTGTGGCGCCAGAACTGGTTCGGCATGAAGAGATACCGCTCCGGCACCGCGTGCTGCGCGCGCACCGCGGCGCCGTCAGGCAGCGCGATCGCGCGCGGCTGCGACACGAAGCGCAGCACCTCGGTGCGTCGCGCGATCGGACCGTAGTAGCGACGGCAATCGGCCTGCGCCGCAGCACTGCTCACGATGGTGGCGGCGCCCTCCACGAGCTGCGAGACGTCGACATAGGTCCGCAGTGCGCGCTCCTGCGTCGTGAAGTTCTGCGGCAGGCGGTGGTGCTGCAGGTCCGGGATCCACGGCACGACCGGCACGGGGAAGCGCCAGCCGAAGGTCCCCGAGTGCGAGACGACGTCGAGCCGCAGCTGCCTGACGACCTCTGCGACGGCGGGGTCGCATCCGATCAGCCGTCGTTGCGCGCTCCGCGCGAGGATGCCCGCGTCGCCGAAGGAGGCGCGCACCACCTCGACGCCGCGGAGCGCATCGAGGCCGTGCAGCGGCGCGTCGAGCGGCGCGACCAGCACGGGGGTGATGGTATTGCCCTCGTGCTCGCCGATGGCATACAGCAGGTTCCACAGGTAGTTGACGCCACCGAGCCACGCGTTGCCACCGGTGAAGAAGAAGCCGACCCTCAGCACGTGCGGTACCAGCGCGCGTACTCCGCGAGGCCATCGGCGAGCGGCACCCGCGCGGCCCAGCCGAGCGCACGCGCGCGCGCGGTGTCGGCAACCAGCGCCTGCGGGTCGCCCGGTCGCGTCTCGCCGGAGAACTCGAGGGGCGTCGCGACGCCGAGATGCGAGCGGAGCTGCCCCAGGGCGGTTGCCACCGCGGTGGGCACCCCCGTGCCGCCGTTCACGATGAGCGGCTCCTCGAGCGCAGCGACGGTAACGAGCAGGTCGATCGCATCGTCGACGTGCAGCCAATCGCGCAGCTCGGCGCCGGTACCACCGAACGAAGCCTCGCCTCGACGCAGCTTCTCGCACGCGTCCCACAGGAGCTGCTTGCGGAGGCCCGGCCCATACACCGAGAACAGGCGCACGACGGCGTGACCCGCGGCGCGCTGCTCCGCCTCGAGCTTGTGACGGCCATAGACCGAGATGGGGGCGCACGCGGCACGCTCGCGGATCGGGCCTTCGTGCGTCTCGCCGTACACCGCAGCGCTCGACACCAGCACGAGACGCGCCGACGGCAGGCTGCCCACCACGAGCTCTGTGCTCTCGACGGCGAGCGCACGGTCGAGAGCCGGGTCCGCGGCGGCGATCCCCACCGAGCCCCCGCCGCCGAGGTGGAACACGTGGGTGGGTGCACCGAGGCGCGACGACAGCACCGCGAGCGTCTCGCTCGTCACGCGACCCCGGGCGTGCGTGACCTCGGCCGCGGGCTCGAGCGGGTCGATGACGCCGACGCGCCAGCCGTCACGCAGCAGGCGAGCAACCAGGTGCCGGCCCAGGAAGCCCGCACCGCCGATGACGTAGGCGATGTCGCTCGCGCCCATGCGGCTTCCGACACTAGCACGCGTTGCCTTGCCGCCCGCGCGAAGGTACACGTGACGCGTGCGACTCTCGTACGTCATTCCGACGAGGAACCAGGCACCGTTTCTGCGTCAGTGCCTCGACTCGTGCCTCGCGCAGGGCACCGAGGATGCCGAGGTCTTGGTCGTCGATGGCGCGTCCACCGATGGCACGCAGGAGCTCCTCGCGAGCTACGGCGACCGCATCCGCTGGCGCTCCAAGCCGGATCGGGGTCAGTCCGACGCGATCAACCAGGGCGTCGCGATGGCCCGCGGCGAGCTCGTCGCCTGGATCAACTCGGACGATTACTACGCGGACGCCCGCGTCATGACGGAGATCCTCGCCGCGTTCGCGGACCCGCAGGTCGACATCGTGTACGGCGATGGGCTCCGCGTCGACGTGAGCGGCGCGCCGATCGGGCCCTACCGCGCCTCGCCGTGGGTCGACGTCGAGACGCTCGTGGCCTCGCCGCTCACGTTCGTGCTCCAGCCCTGCCTCGTCTTCCGGCGCGCGCTGTACCTCGAGGTCGGCGGGCTCGACGAGGCCCTGCATTACACGATGGACTACGACCTGTGGTTGCGTCTCTTCCCCGCCGCCCGCTCGACGCGCCAGCTCCGCCGGGTCGTCGCGTGCGCCCGCTACCACGCGGACGCGAAGTCGGTGGCTCAGATGGGCAAGCAGATCGAGGAGGCCTATCGCGTCAAGCGCAAGGCGGCCGCGCGGCTCGGACTGCGTGCACAGATCCGCCTGCACGGGAGCATGGCGTCGCTGTGGGCCTACTGGCTCGCGGTGCGCACGGGCCTGCGTCGCGCTGCCTGAGCCTTGCGGTAGACCTCGAGCGTCTGCTCGACCGCGCGCGCCCACGTGAAGTGTTTTGCGCGCTCCGCGCCTCGTCGTACCAGCGACGCGCGGAGCAGCTCGTCATCGAGCACGTGCGCGATCGCATCGGTGAATCCCTGCACGTCGTCGGGAGCGAGAAGCAGCGCGGCGTCACCGCACAGCTCGGGCAACGACGTCGCGTTCGACGAGACGACCGGCACACCCGCCGACATCGCCTCGAGGACCGGGAATCCGAAGCCCTCGTAGCGCGACGCGAACACGAAAACCGAGGCCGCGCGATAGAGCGCCGCGAGCCGTGCGTCATCCACCCAGCCGAGCAGCACCACGGACCGGCCCGCCACCTTCGCCCGGATCCGCTCGTGATCGCGGCCAGCGATCCCGACGAGCACCAGCGGTGGCGCCTGGCGCTGCCCGCACAGCGCGTCGTACGCCGCGAGCAGCACGTCGAGGTTCTTGTGCGGGTGGGTCGCCGTCACGCTGAGGAGGAAGCCGGGCGGCAGGCCCGCGTCGCCACCGGGGAGCGCGAGGTTGCCGTCGACCCCGTGGTGGACGACGTCGGCGTCGACGCCGAGCACCTCGCGGAGGGCCCTTCGCGAGCTCTCGGAGATCGTCAGCACACGCGTGGCGCTCCGGGCGGCGAGCGGCACGAGCACCCGGTTCGCCCACAGGCCCACCGTGCCCCAGTCCTCGGGGTGGAAGTGATAGTTGAGGTCGTGGATCGTGACGACGCTGGCACACGGGCAGAGCGCGGGCGCCGTGTACCCGAGCGAGTGCAGCACGTCGAGCCCCGCGCGCCGCGCCGCGATGGGCAGCATCGCTTGCTCCCACGCGATGCGCGCCGCACGGGAGCGTGCTCGCACGGGACAGCGGATCACGGTCGCCGCTGCCGTCCACGTCTCGGCGGCCTCTTCGTTGCTGAAGATCACGATCTCGTGCTCGCTCGCCGCGAGCAGCTCCGTGAGCCGTCGCGCGTAGCGTTCCGTGCCTCCGACCTCGCCGGGAATCAGGTACAGCGCGTTGATGCCGATCCGCATGGTGTGCCGCTAGCGCGTGAGGCAGCGTCGGTCAACGGGCACTTTGTAGTTGTGTCGCGCTCTCGATGTGGGTCACCTCTGCGCAGCCCGCCATGCTCGCGAACGCCCGTCCCTCGTACCGGCTCGCTGCCGCCCTCGCGCTCGCGGCGACCGTGTTCGCGATCGCACCGGTCCTGCACGTCGGCTGGTGGGAGAGCCACGACATGGTGGCGTATCCGGTCCGGCTCATCGAGCTCTGTAGGGCCTGGAGCGCCGGCACCGTGTGGCCGCGCTGGGCCGTCGATACGTACGGCGGCCGGGGCTCACCGCTCTTCAACTTTTATCCACCTGGAGCCGTGGTGCCCGGAGATCGG